>JAJYAS010000401.1 GCA_021779415.1 Bacillota bacterium | reverse complement strand
CGCCATGATGAACGCCTTTTACCCATAGGTCGAATTTTAATAATCTTGTAGTGTACATTTTCTGAATTTCCATAAGCTTCAACTGCTGCGCTAAGCACCGCGGCTATAAGGGGATCTCTTGATTCATCGTCTTGATCAGGGTATGCAGGGGAGTCTTGGCTATCCAGAGCATTCGAATCCAGTTTCTGTTGGATAAAGTCTGTTGTGAATTCCCCTCTTTGAAAGTCCTGGTCGGCTAAGATTCGTTGGTGGAAAGGGATCGTTGTCTTTACTCCGCGAATACTAAATTCAGCAAGCGCACGCTGCATTCGAGCTAGGACATCTACACGTGTTTGACCATAAACGATAAGTTTACTGATCAGCGAATCAAAATATGGGGAAACAGTATATCCAGAGTAAGCAGCACTATCGACTCGGACTCCGAACCCCCCTGGCGGACGATAATACTCTATCTTGCCAGGTGACGGCATGAAAGTAACTGGATCTTCTGCATTAATACGACATTCCATGGCCCACCCTGTAAGCCGAACATCTGATTGGTCATACCCTAGCGGTTCTCCTGCTGCAATCCGAATCTGTTCCTTAATCAGATCTAGACCACAAACTAATTCTGTTATTGTGTGTTCCACCTGAATACGGGTGTTCATCTCCATAAAGTAAAAATTAGAGTCTTTGTCTAACAGAAACTCAAAGGTACCAGCACCACGATAATTTACAGCTTTAACGGCGTCATGGGATACTTCGCTAATGTAAGACCTTAACTCGGGAGTAAGAGCTGGAGAGGGTGACTCTTCAATCAGTTTTTGGTGCCTCCGTTGGATAGAACAGTCCCGTTCACCTAGGGTGACAACTTGTCCGTAGTTGTCCGCTAGAATTTGCATTTCCACATGTCTGCATCCCACGAGGTATTTTTCTAAATAGACATCCGGGTTGCCGAAACAGGATTTTGCTTCGGAGCGGGCGCTTTCCAAGCTTAGAAGAAGTTGATCCTCTTGAAGGGCGAGACGCATGCCCCGGCCTCCCCCTCCGGCAACAGCCTTGATAAGCACCGGGTAACCCAGTGTCCGGGCCATTAGGATTGTTTCCTCATCACTAGTGACAACCCCTGTGCCTCCTGGAACAACGGGAAAACCATTTGAAGCCATCGTTTGTCGAGCTTTCTCTTTATCTCCCATTAAGGCCATGGTCTGCGCATCCGGGCCAATAAAAACGAGTCCAGCATCCTTAATCTTATCCGCAAAAAGCGGATTCTCTGCCAAAAAACCATAGCCTGGGTGAATCGCTTGGGCTCTCATGTCCAAGGCTGTTTGGATAATCCAATCCATAGCCAAGTAGCCCGTGCCAGAAACACACTTCACGGCTTCGTCCGCAAGCTGCACATGGAGTGACTCTGAATCAACTTCAGTGTAAATGGCGACTGTTTTGATTTGCATCTCTTGACAGGTTCTCATAATCCGGACCGCGATTTCTCCTCTGTTTGCAATTAGGATTTTCCGAAACATCTTTCCACCCCCTAAAAAGGAATACCCTGCTCTTACACGGATTAGAGTCTAATTTCTTCTGCTAACACTTTGTAGGTTTTCTTCTCCTGTTTGCTTTTTACACTTATCTGATATAGCCGCGTACTGGTGATTTCTAAACTATTTTCGTTTATATAACGCTGAATTTCTTCGATTTTATCGTTGTATTGGTTATATATTTCATGTGATTTTTCAATACTCACTTGTTTAAACCTAATCTTATCCCCTGGTTTTAGCTGTGCCAGGATTGCTATATCAGAGGATATGACTGTTGCTATTTTAGTATATCCTCCGGTAGTTTGCCTATCTGCCATCATGATGATTGGCATACCATGCCCGGGAACCTGAATTGATCCAAGAGTAATCCCATCTGAAATAATATCTGCACTTTGGATGTGCTCAATCTTGGAGCCTGCCAATCTATATCCCATTCTATCTGCTTCGTTGGTCACGTCATACTTGGATTCAAAAAACGTGCTTATTGCTTCCTGTGTAAAACAATCATCTTGCGGACCTAATATGACTCTTATTTCACAGGCATTTGCATAAATCGGACGATATTTAAGAGGTATTCTTTTATTACGCAACTGCTCTAAATCCTTGTTCGTTAAACCTAAATTGAATTCATCACCAATCTGCAGTTGTTTTCCATTTAAACCGCCAATAGCACCTCGCACATAGGTTGATTTACTCCCCATAACAGCTTCAATACCGATTCCGCCAGCAAGAGATATATAACCACGGCATCCCGATATTAGGCCTAGAAAAGTCAGTATATCTCCGGAATTAACAAGTATTGATCGCCACATTGGGACAGGCTTACTATTGATCTGCGGATTCATATTGGCACCAGTAATTGCAATAACTGTACTCACATTAAATTGAATGGTTGGGCCTAGTATGGTTGTCTCAAGAACCGCTTCATAAGGCTCATTTCCAACGAGAAGATTGCCAACCCGCATCGAAAAATTATCCATCGCACCAGATACCGACATACCGTATTGCTGAAATCCAGTTCTGCCATTATCTTGAATTGTGGTCATAAGACCACCGTCTAGGATTGCAATGTCTTTCATATTTATCTTTCCCTACTTATATTCTAGATTAATGCCATACGTATTTGCTTCAACCTGTCTTTCGATTTCTCTATATTCTTCCAAACCCACCGATACGAACCTAATGAAATCTCCTGCCTTCAACAGTATTGGGGGTTCTCTGTACGGGTCGTACAATTTGATCGGTGTTCTTCCTATCAGTTGCCACCCACCAGGACTTTCGATCGGATAAATACCGGTTTGCTTTCCCGCAATTCCTACTGACCCCCCTGGGATTTTTGTTCTCGGTGTTTGTAAACGAGGGGTTTCGATTTTTTCACACATTCCTCCCAGATAAGGAAACCCGGGCGTAAATCCTAACATATATATCAGATAATCATTTGATGAATGAATTTGAATGACTTCATTGACACTGATCTTATTATGACTAGCAACAAATTCTATATCTGGTCCAAATTCTTGTCCATATATTACTGGTACTTCGATAATTTTCTGTTTAGGCAGCTTATCCTCATTCAAATTTTCACATAATCTTTTTAATAAGTCTATCAGTTCCTTATAAACAACCTGTGCAGGATTATACTGCACCATCAATGAACGATAAGTAGGAATCAGTTCTTCGATTCCCTTTATATGACTATTATTAATGACATGATACAGCGCCATAACTTTATTGTTAATTTCTTGACTAATTTCATTTCCGAATTCAACAATCATTACTTTGTCTCCTGCCGGTAAATAGCGTATTTCTTGATTCATTCTTCACCATCCTTTCGACTATTATAGCAATGCAGCTCATTTCATATGAGCTGCAATACCATAATAGTAAAAGTAATTCTCTTAAGCAGATAATGATTCCATCGTTGTTCCAATAGCAATTTCTAAAGCTTTAATTACAGTTTCCTTGCTCATCGTAGGTTGCCCGGCTTGAGCTACTCCTTGTTCAGGCAAGTAGGGGATGTGGATAAAGCCCCCTGGAATGATCAGCCCGCTCTCACACAAGAAATGCCTGAGCCCATAGAAAAGATGGTTGCAGACAAAGGTGCCGGCGGAGTTGGAGATTGAGGCTGGAATTCCGGAAGCTTGGATATTGTTTACAATCTGCCTGACGGGCAGGGTAGACCAGTATGCTGTTGGGCCATCCTCTATAATAGCCTGGTCTATAGGCTGTTGCCCAATATTATCAGAAATCCGCGCGTCATCCATATTAATAGCTATGCGCTCAATCGTGATGTCAGCTCTACCGCCAGCCTGACCGATACAGATGACAGCGTCTGGTTTCTCTTTTCGGATGAGCTCTTTCAATACATCCAGAGAGCGCCCAAAAACGGTGGGCAATTGTCTAGCAATTATAATCGAGTGATTAATTTCTCGTCCATCTAACATAGACACGGCTTCCCAGGAAGGATTGGTTTCTTCCCCTCCGAATGGGTCAAACCCAGTAAGTAGAACCTTTTTCACAAATAAGCTCCCTTCTCCTAAACGGCTTGAATCAAAATCTTATTCTTCTTCAACGCTTGGTGTAAGACTTGGGCATGACCTAAAGCTTCTTTCTCATCTCCATGTAAGCAGATTGTTTCTGCTATCAGAGGTATCTCTTGCCCATCCAAACTGAGTACCGTGCCATGATCGAGTAATTTCAGCATCCGTTCAGATATGATTTTGTCTGAATCGATCATTGCCTGAGGATGTGAGCGGGGAACTAGAGTACCATCCGATTGATAGTTGCGATCTGCAAAAACCTCAGAGACTGTACGCAATCCTCCAGCTTGCCCAGCTGCGATGAGCTG
>JAJYAS010000400.1:3139-4374 GCA_021779415.1 Bacillota bacterium | reverse complement strand
CAGCATTTTTCACCCTCCATTCGAGAATTTGAGTTTGGATTAGTTCTATTATGCGATAATGTACTGGTATTATCCTTATTATAAAGAACAATTCATAAAAACCCTGTTGGAATAGGGAAATGAAGCTGAGACTAAAAGGGAAAAGAATGCTGAACTAATATGATTTTTTGCAGTATTTTGAAGAATCGATAGGAAGCGACGGGCAGTATTGCCATAGTGAGAAGTCAAATAGAAGTCGGTTTCCAGCCCTAAAATGACGTTTGGCTTTCGGAAAATCTTCAAGAATTACATAACAGTCCGCAAGAGTATGATGAATACTGGCCGTATAACTCAGAGCAAGAAGTTTTTGGGTAAGTAAATGTGCTCCATTATGAGGAAATCCGTTTTGTTTAGCGAGATGTAAACTTCGTTCGAACATCCTTACGGCTTCAAGGGTCTTTCCGATTTGTTTGAGAACATGACCTTGTGTTGAAAGAAGAAGCGGATCAACGAAGGAATGGGGATTATCGCGTAATACATAGAGAGCCTGTTTCGCCTTGCCTTCTTTAAGAAGGATATCTCCGAGTGTCATGCAGAGCAAAGGATCATGACTAGATAGGAATTTTTCCAGAAGAGAAATAGCTTGAGTAGGTTTATGAAAGTAATAATAAAGTTGGCTTGCAAAGCGAGCAATCGACAAGGGACTGGTGTTCTGGGAAATAGCACGTACCATTCGTCTTGCAGTTGTTTTTTGTCCTGGAGAAATAAAATTTTTCTTGTTGAGCATGGCGATATAGGATAGGCACAGACCGCTTCCCAGTACGAATAGACCGTTTTTGCAACCAAAATGCCAAAATGTGATGGCAAAGGCTATTAGGGCCAACGTCACCAAGAACATGAAATAGTATATTTTTTGCACATAAAGTAGTTCTAAATCGTATTGAACGCGCTGCATCCCATCCCCCCCGTTTATGTTACTAGAAAAAGAGGACAATTAGAACATTTTAAACGGGGAGCACATTATGAATAATTGGTTAATAGAAAAAGGGGCTACGTAATTTATTTACGTAACCCCTGATACTTATCATTAAGATGGTGGAGGTAAGCGGGATCGAACCGCTGGCCTCTAAAATGCGAATCTAGCGCTCTCCCAGCTGAGCTATACCCCCAACTCAAATTAATTATAATCCAATGAACTAAAATTGCAAGTCTTTTTGTTATCCGTTAAATATTTTAAATAATAGATAATGATTAAA
>JAJYAS010000400.1:0-3129 GCA_021779415.1 Bacillota bacterium | reverse complement strand
TATTTTCGGGGATTTCCGCGTCCGGAAATCCCCTTATGCGCAAGGCCTAATCAAGATACTACCGACTAGACTTTACTTATTTATACATTAACGCAAACTTTGTCGAAAATCAATGTGTAATTTATAGGAGATTAATTATTCTCAAGGAATTTATAGTTATTTTCGGAGAGAATCGTCATCCGTAGATTCTCCAAAGCGTTCTCGTAAGAAAATATCGCAGTAACCATTATCCCACCGTTGGCACATATCGCAACTTGTGATGTTAGCTCCCATAAGATCATTAGAACGCTCAATAGGATAACTTGACTTAAAAAAGGAACATTCCGCTCCAATAGCCCTTAGCTCATTGGGTGCATCGTTTACTGGCATATTACTTTCCTCCCATCTAATTCTTCAGATTTTAGATTCCCCCAAAACAATGGAAACCATTCAGCCTAAAATGTAACGAAATATTTCAAATTTAAGTAGTCGAGATATTGTAATTTGCTGAAATATATCTTAATATTAAACATATCGGATGGTATGATGGTCTGACCATCATAGTATAGGCAATAGTAACGTTATTTTTAGGTTAAGGCAACAATATATCAGGAATCGGCAGGGGAGGAACGCAATATGGGAACTGAGAGAATAACTGAGTTGTATGAGGGGTTTAAGGCAAAACTAGAAGCGGTTTCTGGAGAATGTTATCGTACTAAGACTGCAAAAGAGGCGGGAGAACTTGTCTGTAAAGTGCTCCAAGGAAAAGGGGTTCAAACTGTGGCCCTCTTGGATTCGCAGATCTCACAAGAAGGAAACTTTGAACAACAATTGGGTGGAGCAGGAATAGCTGTAACGACTGATCATTTTCGCGAAATAACGCCAGATGCACATGCGGGAATTACCCAAGTAAACTATGCTATTGCTGAACTGGGAACTCTTGTTCAAGCCGATGCAGATGCTAATGTTGATCAGCGTCTGTGCTCCACTCTTGTGCCTATTCACGTTGCACTTGTTTCAACCAATAAGCTCATACCGACATTAATGGAAACTATGGCAACCCTTCATCGACTTCCTCAAATTCCTGGATTTGTTGGATTTATCACAGGTCCTAGTAGAACTTCGGATATTGAACGTGTTTTGACGATTGGGGTTCACGGTCCGAAACAACTGGTGGTCGTCTTTGTCGATGAACTGGTAGAGGAGGTAGCGTAATGGCTGACAAACAATTTAAACATAAAATAGATAAAGCGCTTGGAAACGATGTGCTTCGCGGGGCTCTGGGCCGTTTTGGAGATGCATATACCTTATCACGTGAAAAGGCGTATGAGGGTTATGACTTCAATTCGATTCGTGAAAATATTGCAGAAGTCAAGTCTTATGCAGCAAGCCATTTGGATGACATGCTTGATCAATTCGAAAAACAAGCATCTGCCAGAGGGGCTAAGGTATATCGTGCTGCCACCGGTGAGGACGCAAAAACATATATTCTAGAGCTAGCCAAGAGACTAGCTGTAAAGCGAATTGTGAAGTCGAAATCTATGGCCACAGAGGAGATTTTGCTCAATAAAACTTTAATTTCCGAGGGCATGGATGTACAGGAAACTGACTTAGGAGAATGGATTGTACAGCTTGCAGGGCAACATCCTTCTCACATGGTTTTACCAGCAATCCATATGACGAAAGAAGAAGTTGCAGATACTTTTACTAACCATTTGAATCGCTTGAACGAACCTGAAATCTCTGAACTTGTTAAAACGGCTAGGGTTGAACTTCGCAAAAAGTTTTTAGAAGCAGACATGGGGATTTCTGGAGCCAATATGGCTATTGCTGAGACAGGTACTTTGATTATGTTGACCAACGAAGGAAACGCCCGTCTGACATCGACCTTACCGCCTGTTCACGTTTACTTAGTGGGTATAGAAAAATTGGTACCAAAATTCGAGGATGCCACACACATCTTACAGGCACTTCCGAAAAGTGCAACAGGTCAACTGATTACTAGCTATGTAAGTATGGTAACGGGTGCCACGCCAGCCTACCTCCCTGACGGTACGGTTCAGGATAAGGAATTTCACATCATCCTGATGGACAACGGTCGACGAAAAATGTACAGTGACGAAAAATTCAAGAAGACGTTTCAATGCATTCGGTGTGCTTCTTGTCTTAATGTCTGTCCCGCTTTCCAACTCGTAGGCGGACATGTCTATGGACATATTTATACGGGCGGGATTGGAACCATTTTAACTAATTTCTTGAACTCGGAGAAAGATGCCAAAAATCCACAAAATCTTTGTCTTCAATGTGGGAAGTGTTCCGAAGTATGCCCCGGTAAGTTGGATATTCCGCAGATGATTTTGGAAATGCGAAACCGTATAGGAGAAAAAGACGGGCTGCCCTTCACTCAAAAATTTGCATTGGATGTGGTCTCTAACCGACGATTGTTCCATTCAATGTTACGCATTGCCTCTGTTGCTCAAAAGCCGTTTACAAAAGGGCAGCCGGTTATTCGTCATTTACCTATGTTTCTATCTGGTCTTACAGAGAAGAAGAGTTTACCCGCGGTTGCTAAGGTTCCTTTCCGAGATGTATTTAAAACTATAAAGCAAGATGTTAAGAAACGGAAAGGAACGATCGCGCTCTATGCTGGTTGTCTTCTTGACTTTGTCTATCCAAAGATTGCTGAAGGGGTAATTGTCGCACTCAATGAAAAAGGGTACGAAATCGTATTTCCTGAGGGACAATCTTGTTGTGGCGCTCCGGCAACGTACATGGGTGACCGCAAAAATGCTCGCAAGTGTGCTGTTATGAATATTGAAGCGTTAGAGGCTGAAAAAGTTGATTATGTAGTCTCCGCTTGTCCAACCTGTACACATGCACTGAAGGAAAGTTACAAAGAGCTTCTCCAAGATGACCCGGCATTAGCAGCTCGTGCAGACGAACTGAGTCGTAAGTCTCGGGACTTCTCCAAATTATTATTTGATTTAGGTGGATTACCTCAAGGAGGAGATGGAGCTCCCCTGAAAATTACGTATCATGATTCCTGTCACCTGAAACGGTCAATGGGAGTTTATGCTGAACCCCGAAAAATTTTAAAGGATACATCGGGGGTAGAGCTCATCGAGATAAAGGAATCAGATCGTTGCTGTG
>JAJYAS010000399.1 GCA_021779415.1 Bacillota bacterium | reverse complement strand
ATATAACCCGTTACAAAAAGGAGGTAGCAGCGCAACAGTAATGATGGGGAGAAGTAGTAAAGGCGCAGTACCGGATAAATACGAAAACTTTTACTTGTGACTATGCTCAAGGAGCAACTGAAGTTGAGGGAGAAGGTGAAACGATGAGTGGAAATATTAAGCCTGGAAATGCGAAAATTACGCTTCAAGGAAAACAAATCCAATGTGTTCAGTGTCGGAGCCGAACGGTAAGAAGTATTGGCAAGGGTCAATATTTTTGCGCAGAGTGCTGCACTGAGTTTAAAATCTCCGAAGACAAAGTCACTGTGTACTCGATCAATTCGGATGGCGGGTTGATGAAAATAAGCTAATGGTGAGGGCGAAAACCAAGTGATCACGGTGTTAATCATAATCGGCTTATTAATTATACTGTTTGGAACTATTTCCTGGGCTCAAGAAGAGGGAGAGGTCAAGTGAAAAAGCTAGGTCCAATAGGTACACGAAGTTTGCTTTTTGGCGTTCACCAGTTTTTGTGGCACCCCTTTACCGTTTGGCTGGCTTGGAAAGAACTCTATGGTCCTCCGAGTTGGAATGAAACCGTTTGTATTGCGCTTCATGATGTGGGTTATTGGGGTAAGAAAAACATGGACGATGCCGAAGGGCTGAGGCATCCTGAAGCTGGTGCAAAATTAGTGGGGCGAATGTTTGGCGAAGAGTATCGGCAACTCGTGCTTGGACATAGTCGAAGTTATGCGCATATCCATAAGATGGGTCCTAGTAAACTTTGCTGGGCGGACAAGCTCTCAATAAAATATGAGTTCTGGTGGTTCTATCTGCCTCGTGCTTGGGCGAGTGGAGAACTTAAAGAATATCGAGCCATGGCGGATCAAACGGGGTTTATAGACAAAAATCAGAGCCATCGAAAAATTCTCACACCAACGCATTTTGTTTTTGAGTTGAAGAGCGGAATGAGTGTAGAGGGATTTGAACAATAAAATCTCATAAAATGGGGTTTTAAAATATCTTCTTGCTTTCCCCTTCAAGTTGATATGTTGCTTTTGATTAAGCAGATCAATATAATATGTATGGAACGTAAAAACACGATCCGGTAGGGAGTCCGGATGCATTGGTTGTCTTGCCAATGTCAGTAACCTTCCCCCTCGGGATGTCCATCGTTCTCTAATTATTAATTAGAGGGGGGATCAATATGAAATTGACGATCTATCATAATGGGCAGTTTTGGGTTGGTGTCATTGAAGAATGTGTAGATTCTAAGCTAATAGCGATGAGGTTTGTTTTCGGTACGGAACCCCATGACGTAGACGTACTTTATTTCTTAGATCGCACAATATTGAGGTTATTAACAAACCCTCCTAAGACAGTAACGGTCAAAACAGTTGTTGAACGTGCCGTAAATCTTAAACGTTTAGCTAGAATCGCAGCAAAGGAAATCACCACTCATGGTATCTCTACAAAAGCTCAAGAAGCGCTTAGAGTCCAATCGGAAGGGAACAAGCAAGAACGGCAAATCACCAGTCGCCAGATGAAAGAAGTGGCTCAAGCCAAAAAGCGTGAAATTGATATTCAAAAAGCGAAGCAGAAACATAGAGGAAAATAAGGATGTCAACCTCCCTGGGTAATCCTGGGTCTTTTTTCGCCCTTTTTTGCGTCCTATAAATAAGATTGTGTTAAGCAGTAAGCTCCCTTCGTTCGATTGGAACAAGAGGAGCTTACTACACATTTTAAGAAACATATGTACTATATAATTATGCTCTTTATTGATGGATATTTAAATTAAATGCATATCTTACATCAGTTAGTTTTTCGTCCATCTAGTAAGTTCTTATTTTTCACTCAAAACATAGAAACTACCAGATTCATCAAAACAATAGAGCATGTTATTTTTTCCAATTATAGGGAATCTGCTAAAAGGTGACATTTCTACTTGCCATTTAACACTCAAATCCGGATTTAATGCAGCTAATACCCCTTTATCTCTTGAATTACTGATATCAACAATCAGTGTACCATCAGCAGCTATATTAATTGGGCCATCCGCAAAAGGCTTTAATTGAAGTGTATTAAGCAGTGAACCATCCGAAGTAGAAAACTCTTGCAGCATTTTGGAACTATTAACATTTGAAAGGTCTAATGAAGATAACGTATAGAGCTTTCCCTGTTGACTAAGCGAAATTTGGGAAATTCCTTTTTCAATTGAAGTTTCCCATATCTTTTTACCATCAGGTGATAATGCATAGAGATTATGCCCAGATGAGAAATATAAAGTTCCATCATCTCCTATAACTAAATTTTGACCAAGAAAACCAGAATCCTCAAAGATAATTTGTGCATTTCCAGATGGTGATATCGCGTAAAGTCTTGTCTTATCTGTTCCGTAAACACTAGCTAATACGTAAATCGTTCCGTTTTTTGCTATTGAGAGATTTGTAAAGCCTAATTGATCGGGAAAATTGTATTGCCATTTCTGTTTACCGTCTGAATTTATTGCAAAAAGGTAATTTTGAGATAGAGCATAAATTGTACCGTCGCCACCAACTGCTAGCGAATCAAACAAATCTTCAGGTATAGGGAAAGACCAGATGAGATTACCATCGAAATCCAGTTTGGTTACAAATCTACTGGAGCTTTGTAAAACAGATTCCTTATAAACTGCGTCGATTTCTAGAGCTAAAATACCATCCTTAACAATAGTAGGGTCATAAAAATGCTTAGGGATTTGCCACTTTATAGTGCCATCTGAATTAAATGCAGTCAGGTTGTAGCCGCCTTTGTTAGTTATTAACGGGATATAAACTGTTGCGTTAGAATCGACTACTGGGGAGGCAGCATAACCTTGATCATTATCGGGTATTGTCCATTTCCATTTAACTTCTAATGAGGAAGTTTGGGGTCCTAAAAATCGGGATTGGTGTGTGCAATTATTCTCTGTTGGTAAGATAGCATCTAAATTATATGCTCCCGTCTGATATCCTTGACCTTGTGAGAATTGTGTTGTACTTGATATCTGACCGATTATGTTGTCTACTATTGAATTGGGAACAACAACTTCTCCGCCGAAAACTGTAATCTTACTAATAGTTGCTTTTTTCAAAAATTCCTGTGTCACCTGAGGGAGATTGTTATTAACTAAAACAATCGCACTGGAGTTGAGTGCGGCATATGCAGCACCAGTTAAAGCATCAGCAAAACCTTCTCCATTTGCAATAAAAAGCTGGTCTTGAGAATCTCTATAAAATCTATTTAAAACAGCAATATTCCGGCTGTATTTATTATCACCTAAAATTCTTTCATTACCGTTAAACTTGTTTGCTACATTATCACTAATAATCGCTTGGGCACCAACAACATAAGCCTTACTAATATTGTGTGAGCTTAAATACTTCTGGATACTATCGGTAATAGCATCCTTTGGCACAAGAATTATTGGCATTTGTTTCTGTGCCGCAATAGGGGCAATGGATAAAGCATCGGCATAATCATCTCCAGTTGCTACAGCAACCTCACTAACATCACCAAGTTGTTCAGCGATCTTTATACTTGTTTCGTACTTATCAATCCCGGCCAAACGTGTTACGTTGTAACCTGTATCAGTTAACTGCTTCTCTACACCCTCAGATACAACACCTATGCCACCCACAATATATACTGTCTTTACTTTTAAATCTGCCAATGCGGTACTAGTATACGAATTTATAGAATCCTTACCTGTTAAAAGAATGGGTGCGTTAAGTTTTTTAGCCAAAGGTGCCGCTGCCAAAGCATCTGGATAATTTTCTCCGAAAGCTAATATCGCATTATCCGACTGGGTCCATCCTGCTTCAGCAATTTTAAACGCAGTCTCATATCTGTCCGTTCCCGCTAATCTATTAACCGTAGGGGATTGTGCCGAGTACACAGTATTGATAGAAAATAACATAAATGTAAGTAAAATTAATAAAAAACTTATTGCTTTTTTCAATTTTTTCTTTCCCCTTTTATTCTTCTACATATAATTATAATTCACTTTGAGAGAGAAACATGTCGAAATAAAATAATTGAGGTCAAAAAAACAATCTATACCGCAAGTATAAGCAAGGCTGGGACTACCCCCCTAAGATGGGTGCATTCAAAATCGTATCGCCGAGAACTTGTGGTGGGTGTGGCATACAGACAACGCTCTTCGCACCACTTTTTAAATTCTGTGTTTTTCGTTTCTTCATCAAGGCTGTAGATGGTGTCTACTGTGTGATATTTCCCGTCCTCGACCGCAATAATAGGGCTTGTGATTAGGCGGTGTCCGTCTGTGAACTCGCCTGTCTCAGAATTATGTCGCGGGTCATTTATTGCCTTACCAAACAATGCTAATGGATGACCACAATTCAATTTTGCAAAAACAGT
>JAJYAS010000398.1 GCA_021779415.1 Bacillota bacterium | reverse complement strand
GAAGATGGTAAGCTTGATTTATCCCCGAGAGAACTGTCCTATGTCCAAATGGAAAGCGATACCATGAAAATACTCCAAGGGATTAAGAATCATGAAGGATTCCTCTCCCTCAATGATAAAAGTAGTACTGTTGAAATTCAAAGTCGCCTACATATGAGTAAAGCCGCCTTTAAAAGAGCAGTAGGGAAACTGTTAAAAGAGAATAAGATCAGACAAACGGAAGGCGGTTTGAAGGAAACAACGTCTGATGAGGGATATTAATGAAAATTATTGTAGATGCGGATGCTTGTCCCAGGGAGGTTTTGCAAATTTGCATCAGGGTGGCTGGCGATTTTACTCTGCCTGTCTGGACAGTAGCCAGCTTTAACCATAATATTGAGTCCGACCATCACGTAGTCGTAGGAAATGCTTCCCAAGAAGCGGATATTCGGGTCATGAATCTTGCTCAAGCGGGAGATGTCGCAGTGACCCAAGACTGGGGTTTAGCGGCAATGTTATTAGGGAAAGGGGTAAAGTGTCTAAGTCCTCATGGACGTGAATTTAGTGCGACGACGATTGAATTTTTACTGGAAGAACGGGAAGAGAAAGCTAAGTTTCGACGAGGTGGGGGCAGAACTAAAGGACCAAAAAAGAGAATGCCCGAAGATGATCGGCAATTTGAGGCCTGTTTGCGAAAAATTCTTCAACTGCTATAAAGGCAAGAGCTTATCCATCTGAAAACGCAGCAAACAAGGTTTACAGGATGTAGCATGCTAAGATGGGAAAGTCAAAAGGCAGGTGGAGAGTATAAAAGAAAGACTTTGCACTTTTAGCAAAAGTTGATTAAAATAAAGATTGATATTTGATCAAACAATGGAGGGAAATCATGAGTACGGTAGTAGAAACAAAGGAATTTCAAACGGAAATTCGGCAATTGCTGGACATTGTAATCCACTCTCTTTACACGGAGCGCGAGATATTCTTAAGAGAACTTATTTCCAATGCAGCGGATGCTATGGAGAAACTTCGCTACACACAGCTTACCGGCCCAGAGGTTAAAGACAAAGATTTAGCGTTAGAAATATTAATTGATACGGATGATAACGCCCATACATTAACCATTACGGATACAGGGATTGGGATGTCGAAAGAAGAATTAGTCGAGAACTTAGGAACTATTGCTCATTCTGGATCCAAGGAATTTATCAAACACCTTTCTGCAAAAGGAGATCAAAAGGACCTCAACCTTATTGGGCAATTCGGGGTGGGTTTTTACTCAGCCTTCATGGTCGCAGATCAGGTGACAATTTATACCCGTTCCTATCAACAAGAGGGGCAAAGCTTTGTATGGGAATCAGATGGTGTGGGTAGTTACACAATTACTGAAGGAGAAGATCATAATCGGGGAACGAAGATGGTCCTCCACTTAAAAGAGGATGCCTATGATTTTGCTAAGGAAGTAACTATCCAACGAGTCATTAAACAATACTCTAGTTTTGTACCTTACCCAATCACTGTTAATGGGCAGAAAGTGAACACAGTTGATGCGCTTTGGACTAAAAACAAAAATGAGATTACAGATGATGAGTATAACGAGTTTTATAAGTTCATCGCCAATGCTCATGATGAACCGCTCTTTCGTCTTCACTTCTCCTCAGATGCACCTTTAAATATCAATACACTCTTATTTGTTCCAAAGGAAAACCTGGAACAGTTCGGTTTCGGACGAACGGAACCGGGCGTAAACTTGTATTGCAAAAAAGTTCTCATTCAAGAAAAATCCTCGGTTGTTCTACCTGAGTGGCTACGCTTTTTAAGAGGGGTTATGGACAGTGAAGAGCTTCCGTTAAATATCTCTAGGGAAACCATGCAGGATAGTGCCTTGATCAGCAAGCTCAACAAAGTGGTCACGGGTCGTTTCCTGAAATTCCTTGAAGGTCAAGCGGCGTCTGAACCAGAGAAATACAAAGAGTTCTGGGAGAAGTTTAACTTCTTTATTAAAGAAGGTGCAGCAAATGACTTCACACATCAAAAAGAACTCGTTAAGCTTTTGCAGTTTGAATCCTCAAAAACCCAGTCAGGAGAGCTAATTTCCTTAGCTGATTACGTGGGGCGAATGAAAGAAGACCAATCCACTATCTATTATGTTAATGGCCCTTCGCGTGACGTGATCGAGTCTGGTCCGTATCTAGAAATATTCCGAGACAAAGGACTAGAAGTGATCTATACGTATGCAGCAATTGACGACTATATTTTTGGCGCGATTGGAGAGTATGAAGGTAAGAAACTCGTTTCTGCTGACCAGGCGGATTTGGATTTAAGCAATAGTGCGACAAAGGATCGAAGCGAACAAGCCTTGTCTGAAGAGGAAGTCCAGGCTTTGACGGGCTGGCTTAAAGAGATATTGGGCAGTAAAGTGACCGAGGTGCGAGAATCTAAGCGCTTGGTAGATAGTCCAGCGCTTGTACTTAGCCCGTATGGAACGAACAGTATGCAGCGGATGATGCAACTCATGAACAAAGATTTAAATAATCTGGGTCCTAGTGTTTTGGAAATTAACGCAGAGCATCCGATGATAAAACGTTTAGATGTAGCTCGGAAAAAAGAAGATAACTTTGCTAAAATCGCCGCAGAGCAAATATTCGAAAATGCTCAGATCGCGGCAGGGCTTATACTTGATCCTAGAGGAATGGTAAACCGACTCAACGAAATTCTAGAGCGTGCATTAGGCTAAGTAACAAGAAGTTCCCATTAAGGAGTATGGAGGGACTGCGATTTTTTGCAGTCCTTTCTCATTGTTGAGTTACTCAGAACGATAGAAAGTGTCAGTTCATACCCACAAAAAGTATTTCTATAAATAAAAGTTGATAATACAATACGATTATCTAATTGATCAATAGTAAATATGAATTTTACAAGCTGCTGAAAATTCCTTAGACTGATAGTGATAATAAGAACAAACACAAGGAAAGGTCGGTGTTGGATGGAGGTAGAGGATTAAATCCATTTAGCATCGACTGAGTTGTGTTAGATGAAGATCTTCAAGAGGGTGTTGATTGAACGGTCCTGGTAGGGATTTACAAAATGCTTCTGCTTATTAAACTACAAGGAGTGGTCAA
Source organism: Bacillota bacterium (assembly GCA_021779415.1). Next base: position 1,317 of record JAJYAS010000398.1, on the reverse strand, counting down.
GAATGAACATGACGCTGAAGGACCTCTTGGAAAATAAGAGATCCTCGATTTCAACAAAGTGGTTTGATGCGATTATTGACACATACCCAGCCGATGACTCAGGCTTTCTGAAAAATCAAAAAGACAGGTTTACTAATCCGATAGGCCATACGTTTACTCGAGGTGTTGAAAGTATCGTAGAAGCCCTCATCGGAGGAGAAGACATGAATGACAGTATATCCTTTCTTAACGATATTATCAAAGTTCGAGCGATTCAAAATTTTGCTCCCTCAAAGGCCATAGAATTTATTTTCCTTCTTAAAAAGGTTGTTAGAGAGGAACTGGAAAAAGAAATCAGGCAGAACCAGATCAATGATGAATTGTTACGGTTTGAATCAAATATAGATGATCTGGCGCTTATTGCCTTTGATATATATGCAAAATGTCGAGATCAGTTAAGTGAACTTAAGACGGATGAACTTAAACGGATGACATTTTCGTTATTGAAGAAAGCAAATTTGATGTCCGAGATCCCAGCTCAAGAATTTGAGCACAAAGACCTAAATTTCAATATTTAAGGAAGGAGGTCGTAGAGTGAAAGCCTTGTTTTCTTTCCTCGCTGTAATTATACTCATTCTGGTCGCCACTGTAGGAGTAAACGTGGCAAATTTGCACTATCTTTTTGGTATTATCATACCTTATTTGGCATTTGTTATGTTTGTAGGTGGATTTGTTTATCGTGTCATCAAATGGGGTAGGTCGCCAGTTCCCTTTCGTATTCCCACAACCTGTGGACAACAAAAATCCCTCCCGTGGATTAAGCAGAATAAGATTGAGAACCCAACGAGTGCATGGGGCGTTATAGTAAGAATGGCTTTAGAAATACTCCTGTTCCGGTCTCTATTTCGGAACACAAAGACTGAATTAAGGGAAGGCCCTGATGGTCCTGTATTAGCCTACGGCTCAGCAAAGTGGCTTTGGGTAGGAAGTTTGGTTTTTCATTGGTCATTCCTCATTATTATCCTCAGACATCTTAGATTTTTCCTAGAGCCGATACCGTATTTTGTTCAACTATTAGATGCAATTGATGGAATGTTACAAATCGGATTACCACCAATTTACTTGACAGACATGTTCTTTGTCATTGCGGTGATCTTCCTGTTCCTCAGAAGAATTGTTATTCCGCAGGTTAAATACATCTCGCTTCCTGCCGATTATTTCCCGCTCTTTATGATTTTCAGTATTGCTACATCAGGTATACTTATGCGCTATTTTTATAAAGTTGACATTGTCGCTGTAAAAGAATTGGCAATTGGATTAGCGCAATTTCATCCCGTA
>JAJYAS010000397.1 GCA_021779415.1 Bacillota bacterium | reverse complement strand
AATATGGACTTGAAGTTATTGGCATTAAGGACGGTTTTCGCGGAGCGGTAGAAGGGGATTTTATGCCCCTTACTTTGAACGATGTTTCAGGCATTTTGCCACGCGGGGGCACGATTTTGGGAACTACGAATCGGGATAACCCCTTTGACTATGCAACAAACTTAAATGGGGTCACTCAAAATCTAGATCGTTCAGATGATGTGATGCGAAATTTAAAAGAACGTGATGTGGATGCTTTACTGGCGATCGGCGGGGACGGAAGTTTGAATATCGCCTTAAAGTTTGCCAATAAAGGGCTTTCTGTGATCGGAATTCCTAAAACAATTGACAATGATTTAATGGCTACTGATCAAACGTTCGGTTTTCAGACTGCGGTGGATACAGCTCAAGAAGCCTTAGACCGTCTGCATTCGACAGCTGAGTCTCATCATCGAGTTATGGTTCTGGAAGTAATGGGGCGCTATGCTGGATGGATTGCCTTGTATGCGGGGGTTGCCGGAGGAGCAGACGTTATCTTAATTCCGGAAATACCCTATAATCTTAATCGGGTTGCTCAATCCGTCCAGCAACGGGCAAAACAAGGGAAGAAATTTAGCATTATTGTTGTGGCAGAAGGTGCGAAGCCTTTAGGTGGAGAAATGGTGGTCGAACGTCTGGTTTCGGGACGATTTGACCCGCTCAAATTGGGGGGCATAGGTGCTAAATTAGGCAAAGATCTGGAAGAACAATTTGGTCTGGAAACGCGCGTGACGGTACTGGGGCATCTCCAGCGGGGAGGTTCCCCGAATTCCTATGATCGTGTGCTTTCGACTCGTTATGGTGTCGCTGCGGTGGATGCCGCACTTGAAGGGGAGTTCGGGATCATGGTCGCTCTTCAGGGCAGGAATATTGTAAGGGTTCCCCTCAATCAAGCGGTCGATAAACTTAAAAAGGTGCCCTTAACCGATCCTTTGCTGATAACAGCACGCGCCCTTGGAATTGAGATGGGAGACTAATGAACTAGAAGGAGTATGAATAATGAGTGATAAATTATCGGAGGCTCAGCTAGAGAGTTTCTTGAATGAAACGTGCGATTCTTTGCGTGGAGATAGAGATGAAGCTGACTTTAAGGAATACGTGATTGCCATACTCTTTTTAAAGCGCCTAAACGACCGATTTAATTTAGAACGCGAAACCAGGCGCACAAAGCTTATGATAAACGGCTTGACGCTAAGCAAAATAGACGAAGACTTAGAAAGAAGAGAGGTCTATCGTCTGTTTGTGCCTAAGATAGCTCGTTGGGACATAGTAAAGCAGCAAAAAGAAGAATTAGGGACTTACCTAATGGAGGCATTTGCGGAAATTGATGCTATGAATCCGGGCTGTCTGGGGTTATTAAATACTATAGACTTCAATCAGACGACGGCAAAAGGCGTTAAATTTATTAGTAGTTCCGATTATGTTGAGTTAATCAAGGCTTTTGAAAATATAAGGTTATCCGATGATAACTTGGATTTCTAAAATTTGCCTTCAATAAGAGTAGCTTTAGTGGGTTACTCTTGCTGAAGGCCCTCTTATATCTGAGACTTGGATATCAAAGCAAAGAAATTGAAAATAGCTCAATTAGGGGTTGTCATCGTAAACTTGCGTTGTTATAATACTAATATATTAATGCTTTAACTAAATAAAGTGATAAAGAAAAATACTATATGAGAAGTAGGAGTTTTCTCGTATAAGTCTATGGACCAAAAGAGGGGAGATGCCTCGTGGAGCGAGATTTTTTGACGATTGCTTTGCCCAAAGGGAAGTTGCTCGTTGATTCCATACACTTGTTAAGTCGTATTGGGATCGAATGTAGCCATGTGAATGAAGAATCCCGGAAGCTCTTTTACGACCTACCGGACAGTAAGATTAAGATTATTATATGCCGTGCTACAGATATTCCAACGTTTGTAGAGTATGGTGCCGCAGATTTGGGGATTGTTGGCAAGGATACTTTGCTAGAAGAAAATAAAGATGTGGCTGAATTACTTGACCTCCGATTCGGATTTTGTCGTTTTGTAGTTGCTATGCCGGAGGCGAGTGTTCCGCCCCGACTTTCCAATGGAGAGTATGATCTAAGTGGGCTCAACCATCAACGAGTGGCAACGAAGTTTCCTAGAGTAGCAGAAACCTACTTTAGTGGTTTGGGTATGCAGGTTAGTCCAATAAAACTTCACGGTAATATAGAGCTTGCACCGTGTGTCGACCTAGCAGAAATGATTGTGGATATTGTTTCCACTGGAAAGACTCTCAGGGAAAATCACTTAGTCGAAGTGGCTCCAATACTGGAAGCGACCTCTCGCTTGATCGCCAACCGAGTGGCCTACCGCATGAAATACGGGCGGATACGGGATTTAGTAGAGCGCTTGCGCGAGGAAATACAAGCGGATGCGTCGGTAAAATAAGTGGTGTAGCAGAGAGTGAACCCATAATATCAACGATGAATGAGGGGAGAAGTTTATGAAGGTTGAGAGTTTAAAAGATATTGATTTGAAGCGTCTTACCCGCAAATCCTATGGGGATGATGAATCTCTGGAGCAGCGTGTGGCCGAAATACTGAAGCGCGTTCGTGAGGACGGGGAAGAGGCTATTTATCAATTGACCGAGGAATTTGATAAGGTTGACCTGCGCCAAAACGGTCTGAGGGTGTCTGACGAAGAATTTCAAAGGGCCTACCAAGAGGTAAATGAGGAATTTATCCTAGCCTTACGTACCGCTAAAGGAAATATCTTGCGGTATCATGAAAAGCAGAAACGAACGTCTTGGTTGGACCCGGATTCAGACGGGAGTATTCTAGGGCAGTTACTGCTTCCGCTCAACCGTGTGGGTATTTACGTTCCTGGGGGAACTGCTTCCTATCCATCGTCCGTTTTAATGAATGCTCTACCTGCTGTTGTTGCTGGGGTCAAAGAAATCGTAATGGTTAGCCCTCCTAGATTAGATGGCACGCTCCTTCCAGAAGTTTTGGTGGCGGCTGCGGAAGCTGGAGTGACCGAAGTTTACAAAGTGGGTGGGGCTCAGGGAATTGCTGCCTTGGCCTATGGGACTGAGCACATCTCTCCCGTCGATAAAATAACCGGACCGGGAAATATCTACGTGACTTTAGCCAAAAAGCAAGTCTTCGGGATTGTAGATATAGATATGTTGGCTGGGCCTAGCGAGATTTTAATTTTAGCTGACGAGAGCGGACGTCCTGAAGAACTAGCCGCGGATTTGCTTTCCCAGGCGGAGCACGATCGTTTAGCCTCAGCAATCTTAGTTTCACCTTCTCGTAGACTCCTCGAGCAGACCATTTCTGAGGTGGAGCGCCAGCTTGCAGATTTACCCCGTGCCGAAATTGCTCAGGCTTCTTGGGAAACCTATGGGGCCGCGATCTGCGTGTCAAATCTTGGCGAAGGAATGGCCTTGGCCAACAAAATTGCTCCGGAACATTTTGAACTGGTGGTTAAGGATCCGTACACCTGGTTAGGACAAGTTAGAAATGTTGGAGCAGTCTTTTTAGGGCGGTATTCCCCAGAGCCTGTTGGAGATTATTTTGCTGGACCGAATCACGTCTTACCCACCGGAGGGACAGCTCGCTTTTATTCTCCGCTCAATGTCGATACCTTCATGAAGAAGGTCAGTGTGATCGGGTATTCGGAAGCAGCTCTCAAACGGGATGCTAAGCAAATTGCCTTACTTGCCCGCAGTGAAGGGTTAGAAGCACATGCTCGGGCCGTAGAAGTTCGGTTTAAATAGGGATCGGAATTGTATACGAGAGGGCATTATAAATTATTGCGGGAGAGGTTAAGAATGGAAACAATAACAAGTAAACTCGAGCGGTTCGTTCGTCCGGAAATTCGTCAGCTCGTTCCTTATGAATCAAAACATTTGCCTGATTGCATTAAACTTGATGCCAATGAAAATCCCTTCCTTTGGCCTGCGGGAATGCGCGAGGAATTGTTCACAGAGAAAATAGCGTTTAACCGTTATCCGGACGGAATGGCTCAGGAACTAAAAAAGGCCATTGCAACGTATACAAAAACTCAGCCGGAAGGAATTCTTGTTGGAAATGGATCAGATGAATTGATTCAACTCCTATTAATGACCTTTGGTGGGTTAGGAAAATCAGTTATTATTCATCCCCCGACGTTCAGCATGTATCAGATTGCTGCTCGTTTGACAGATACCACGGTTGTACAAGTTCCTTTGTTACAGGGCTTAGAGTTGGACACTAAAGAGATGTTAAAGGCTGCCCTTTCTCCCGATGCCCACGTGCTGATTGTCTGTAATCCTAATAATCCCACTGGTTCGTTGTTCCCCAGAGCGGAAATTCTCCGACTCGTGCGAGAAAGCGGCAAGATTGTGGTTGTTGACGAAGCTTATGCCGAGTTTTCTGCGGAGACTCTCATTCCCGAAAT
>JAJYAS010000396.1 GCA_021779415.1 Bacillota bacterium | reverse complement strand
ATTACTCCCAGATTGGATCGGTAAATGGAAATGCTCACATAGTTTCTGTCCCCGAGCGACGGTTTCAATCAATTTATTCGATAAGTCTTTGGGATGTGAGGTAATAAAGCGTATTCGTAACAAATCCGGAATTCGATCGACGTCCATGAGCAAGTCTGCAAAGTCATAGTCTGGTGAAAATTCCTTACCGTAAGAGTTGACATTTTGTCCAAGTAGCGTGACTTCACGGCAACCACTGGTCACAAGGTCTTTAATTTCTTGAATGATTTCGTCTGGTTTGCGACTTCGCTCTCTGCCACGTACATGAGGAACAATGCAATATGAACAAAAATTATCACAACCATACATAATGTTAATATTCGCTTGTAGTTTTCCTTTTTCAGCAAGTGGGGTAGATTCCAAAGTTGCCTTAGGTTCTGACCAAACTTCCGCAACTTTACCGCCATGTTCAGCTTGATGCAAAAGGTCCGAAAAATTGTGTAAATTATGTGTTCCGGCCCAAATATCTATAAACGGAGCTCGTTTCCGCAATCGGTCTATAGAACCAGGTTGCTGAACCATACATCCACTAATGGCAATTTTTAAATTGGGATTTCTCTCCTTAAGCTTCTTTAACTCTCCGATTTTCCCAAGTATTTTATTTTCGGCGCTTTCTCTTACGCAACAGGTATTTACAATGACTAAATCAGCATTTTCAAGGTCCTCAGAACGTTCATAACCCTCTTGCCTAGTAATCTCAGTCAAGGTCTCAGCATCACGTTCGGACATTTGGCAACCATAGGCTATGGTAACAACTTTCTTGCCTGTTTTCAATATCTAGTCAACTCCTAAAATACCTTAATTGTTATTGTGTCTTTCCATATTATAAGGTTTTTCTATTCAGAGGACAATTATCAGATAAACTTACTAATTTTAAATAGTACAATAAAAGCATTAGGCTGTAGCTAATGCTTTTATCAACTCAAATTATTTATCCTGTAAATAACTTGACTTTCTTTGTTTAGAAAGTCGCTCTCGTCTTCTCCAATAACGCGAGGAGCCTCTGTTTCGATTAAAAAGAACGATTATAAAGCCTCCTATTACTAGCACTGCTATATACCAAGGTTTATAAGAGGAGCTCAAGGTTATTTTTGGGGTTTGTGGTTGAACAGTTCGTGAGGCTTTTAAGGGAAAAGTGTCTAAATGTTTATTGCCCTCTAATACTTCAACCTGTGCAACCTCTTGCCCCTTTTCTACAGAAGTTAAGCCACTCGACCCTAACACGGAAACCTTAAGGTCTAACGTTTGCCGCTGTTCTCCTAGTTTCTGAGTTATATACAGTGGACGATCAAGAATAAGATCCACGGATTGATTATTGACCGTGATTGACGATATCGCCGTACCTGCAGGTTTATAGACCTCACTTTTATATTGCGTAAACCCATAATCAAATAGGTTCTCCATATCATTATAAATTTCTCGTCCAGGTGACTTGAGAATGACTCCAATTAACTGACGTCCATCCTTGGTAACGGATGCGACTAGGCAATTTTGGGCAGCGGCAGTATAACCCGTTTTAATGCCGTCAACGGAGGAATCTCTCCACAGTAATTTATTTTCATTGACTAATAGTTTTGGCACATTTTCTTTTGATCGAGAAATAGTTGTTGACTTGGTACGGACATACTGGGCAAAGACAGGGTTTTGATAAGCAACACGAGCAATGAGTGCCAGATCATGTGCTGTTGTAACATGTTCTTTGTCAGTTAAACCACTCGGATTAGAAAAGTGAGTTTGATCAGCGCCTATTTCACGAGCACGCTGATTCATCATTTCAACGAAGTGCGGTATATCACCACCGATATATTCCGCAATAGCCACTGCAGCATCATTGGCGGAGTTTAATAAAGTACCATAAAGAAGGTCCTGCAGAGGCATCTTTTCTCCTGGCTCAAGGTATATCATGGTACCATAGACAAGCTTATTGTTTAACATAGTAGAACTTGCTGTCACGATATCTTGTAAATTTCCACGTTCAATGGCTAATAACCCTGTCATTATTTTAGTTGTGCTCGCAGGGGCTAATAGTTCATCAGGGTTTTTCATAAAGAGTGTCTGTCCAGATAATACATCGATCAAATAAGCCCCTTCACCATGGACGATGGGCAAAGTACTATTTGGAGTGGACGAATCTAAAGCATAAATTGGCGGAGTAAAACTAAAAACCAAAAAAACAGCTAAAACAAATGCTATGAAGGATTTCAACGAAGTATCTCCCCTATTCTGTGCCTAACGTTGATAAAAGAGTGCAAGAGAACCTGGTCCTGTGTGGCTTCCAACCACACATCCTATTTCACTAATGATAATATCCTTGACAGTGAAGCGCTGATGAATCTCATCCACTAAGATCAAAGCATCGTCATAACACACTGAATGAGATATTCCAATCACTTGCTGTTCCGGTGATTGAATTTCTTGTTCCATAACTTCCGCTAGCCTCTTAATAGCAGCCCGACGAGAACGGACTTTTGCATAGGGTTCTATTCTGCCATCTGGGGTAAAATGTAAAACGGGTTTGACATCAAGTAATCCCCCAATAAACCCAGCCGTTTTGCTTACTCTTCCCCCTTTGACTAGATAATCAAGGACGTCTAAAGTAAAAACATAACGCATCTTCTTACGTAAATCAAGTATTTTTTCTTCTGCCTCTTCCCATGAAGGTACCGTAGAAAGAGTATTTTGAGCCAATAAAGCGAGTAATCCATACCCAAATGATGCACCCAAACTATCGATAATATGCACTCGCTCAGGTGCGGACGTCATTTTACGGATCATTTGAGCGGTAGAAACAGTAGAACTTAAACCTGATGACAGATGAATAGCCACCACTTCGTCCCCAGCGTCTAAAATCTTTTCGTATTCTTCCAAAAGAGTGTTAGGATTTGGTTGCGAGGTTTTTGGCAATTCCTTGAACGTTTTAAATTGTTCATAAAACTCTTTATTAGTAAGGTTAACCCCTTCTAGAAAGGTCTTTCCATCAATAGTAACCGGCATAGGAACTGTGATAATTCCAGCGGAACTAGCAATGTTTAATGGTATATCGGAAGAACTATCAACCAAAACCTTAAAGGACATTAATAAACCCTCCTTTTAAAGACGCTCCTAAATTATGTAACGTGATTAGTATTCTGGGTAAAGAAGAATTATCCTGCTCTATTGAACAAAAAAATAGTGCCCATCGTTTGACGGGCAACATTTTTAACCATATAAAATGTCTTAATATAACCGAGCGAAATTTATACTGAATCTAATTTAATAGTTTTTGGATAATTGCATGTTGTCCAAGAGAAGCCATTAAGGTTGGAAGTTCTTGCTTCTGTACGACGCGGTAATTCACTTCTTCGCCCTCAATCCAAGTAACAAGAAACATAGAATCCCTTCTCTCTCTGTATTATGTATACATAATACTATAATTCAAAGAGGAATACAATATCTTTTGATCAAATTTCCGCTTGTTCTTTTTCCACCTGTTGTTTTTCCAGAACCGGTTGTAGTTGTTCCCATATTGAGTAATTTCGGACATCTGTAGAGCGGCCTTCTTTATTTATAAAGACATGGATAGTCTTACCTTCTGCCAAGAGTACTTTTTCACGGAAAACCCGATAGGAAAACGTAATTTTTTTAGAAGTCATCTCTTCTATCTCAGTAAGTATCGTTAAATTATCGTCATAGTGGGTGGGCTTACGGTATCGACAACTGGCCTCAACAACCGCTAATGCTAAACCCTGTTCTTCAAATTTAGTATAGGGAAGATCTAATTCTCTAAACAGTTCAGATCTTCCAACCTCAAACCAAATAAGGTAATTAGAATGATAAACAATTCCCATTTGATCTGTTTCTGCATAACGAACCCTTAAATTTGTTGTTGAAAACAATCCCATCAAAAAAATCCTCCCGCATTTTCATTTGAAATAATTTATTAAATAGCAATATATAACAATAGGCTTGATTCAGGTATGTATATTTTTTATACACAACTCGCAGACTTGAATATTATAGCATTCTTATTGTGCGATAGGAATTAATTTGTTAATTATTTTAGCTGTATGTTATAATGTCAAAATAATAGAATTCCATTAATTAAGTTAGATGAAAGGGGACTTTTAACTTGAGTTCTTCACCCATTAATATAATTATTGAGCGGATTAACGAGCTATCAAAAAAGAAACGCTCCACTCGTTTAGAAGAGTGGGAGCGCTCTGAACAGGAAGCATTACGTCAGGAATACTTATCATTTATTCGAGATCAAGTCAAAGATAGCTTGAGTAATGTGAAAATAGCGGAGGATTCTCCAGTACAATAAATTTAATCCTGTTAAAGAAAATGTATTTGTTTAGACCAATAGGCAAATAATAGTCTTCAGATTAGTAGTCTGATTATTA
>JAJYAS010000395.1 GCA_021779415.1 Bacillota bacterium | reverse complement strand
CACGGCTAAGGTCAACAAAGAGGGCGTGATGGAGAGCATCTTAGGGAGTGCAGTGCTATCTGGTAAGGATGAACAAGGGACGGCCCATGATATATCGATTGAGGCTTTGATTACGATGAAGGACATCAACTCCACCACAGTCATGAAGCCAGATCTTAATGGAAAAAAAGTTGTTAGAAACATTGCCCAAGATTACTCAAAGTCTGAGATCTCTAATCCGGAGAAGTTTGTAGGGAAATTTAAAAACGACATTCTGATTGAGAAAGACGGTAAATTTGTTAAAGTCGGCCAGCGGTTTATTGACATCACGCATATGGATAATAAATTGGTCGTGGGTCGATATTATGAAGAGTATAAGCCGGGATTTGAAGAATACGCGATTAGTAAGCGTAATATCGAATTTAGCGCTCAATTTGAAAAAGATCAAAGGGGAAATGCAAATTTCGAATACACGACTGAATCCGGTGGTAAGGGGCAAGGCAACTTATATATTGATGACTTTCAAGGGAAAGTGAACTTTAATCTTAATACTATGAACCAATCACCTCAGGGCGGTATGATGTTTGATTCCACCTTTACTCCGGACATAGATTAACCGTGTTATGAATTATGGAAGTAATAATGACTGCCGGGAAATCTCCCGGCAGTCACAATTAGGTGCGCACTATGGAGGTAAGACATGGACAAAGTTATTGAGATTAAGAATCTGACTAAATCCTATGGGAACGGGCGAGGAATTTCTGACATTAGCCTAGACATCTTTAAAGGGGATATCTTTGGATTTCTGGGTCCAAATGGGGCAGGTAAAACGACTGCTATGAAAATCATGACGGGACTAGTTCGACCAGACTTTGGAGATGTAAAGCTTTTTGGTTATAGCGTCTCTGAAGAGTTTGAGAAAGCAATGGAAAATGTAGGGTGCCTTATTGAAATTGCTGAATCCTATCAATATTTGAGTGCCTTTGAAAACCTAAAACAATTAGCTCGATACTATCCTAAGGTGGACCATAAACGGATCGATGAGGTACTTGAGCTAACAGGACTGATCAAATTCAAAAATGAAAAGCCCAAAAAGTTTTCTTTAGGAATGAAACAACGTTTAGGTCTCGCTGCCGCAGTATTATCCAAACCAAAAGTCGTTATTCTTGATGAGCCTTTGAATGGCCTTGATGTTGAGGGAATGATTGATATTCGAAAGTTGATCCAGTATTTAGCAGAAGCTGAACAGACAACCTTTTTTATTTCTAGCCACCTAATCCATGATGTTGAACTGACCTGTACTCGCATCGGGGTGATCTACAATGGTAAGATGCTTAATGTAGAGAGTACGCATACAATCTTAAAAAACTATGCGACACTCGAGAATTACTTTGTAAGTGAGGTTGAGAGAAATGGCCGTGTTCCAAGCAGCATTGATTAATGAGGTCGAGAAGCTCTATAAAAAGAAAAAGGTCTTGGTGGCCGTTTTACTTTCCTTGGCAGTGATTGTCATAGGGCAGCTTGCGATTGTCGGCGTGAGAAGTGGATTGGGCCTCCGCGGAGCGGGTAGTCAGGAATTTCCAATGCTCGTTCTGTCGGTTGTTGTTAACACCATCTTACCCCTTTTTACAGCGTTAGTGGCGATTGATAGTTTCTCAGGGGAATTTACTCAGCATACTATGCGGATCACGTTAACTCGACCGGTCAGCCGATTTAAGATTTTTTGTGCAAAAATCACAGCCATTATGCTTTTTATTTTAGGTGCCTTGCTGTTGCTCTTGGTTTTTTCAGTGTTAGCTGGGTTTATTTTTAATACTAATTCAGCGACTCTAGATTCCTTCGGCAGGACAATATTTTCATATATTGTAAGCATGTTCCCAATGCTTGTATTGGCTTTGGGAATTGTTCTTTTAGCCAATATTTTTAAGAGCGGAATTGCAGTTTTTTTTGTTTCAATCATACTATTTCTCACGTTAAAAGTCCTCGGTTTAATCTTTTCCCAATATTCGAGTATACTCTTGACGACACAACTTGACTGGTATAATCTTTTTCTAGTGAATTCTTTTCCCTTCGCAAAGATAGTACGTCAGTTTCTAATTATGCTAGGGTCTGGTATGATGCTGTTTACGACAGGATTTTACCTATTTGATAAAAAGGAATTTTAAGGTGATACTATGAGGCTTAAGAAACGCTTAATCTTAGCTAATGCTGCAACAGTAATTATTCCCTTGATTATTACTGTTCTAGTAGCATTGGCTGCTTTTTTTATTTTCGGTAAGTTTTTAGGAAGCGAGATATCCTATGAGAAGTACCAAAGGGAATCAATAATCAAGTTTGAGTTGATTAAAGAGGCTAATGCTTTGAGTAGGTCACCTGAGCTGTTAGAGGATGAAGGTTTTTATGATTATCTTCAAGAAACGTTGTCTGAAATTAAGGGAGAATATGTCTTGATTAAGGATGAACACGTAATTCATTCTTCCAAAAACTTCTCTAAAATTGATTTGGCCAAGTGTTTGGAGGCAGGAAAAACAATTACGCGAAGAGAACCTGTGCTTATTGGCGAAAAATCTTATTCGGTTCAAGTGATTGATCTAACTTTGAATGAAGGTTCGCGGGGGAGCCTCTTACTCCTTGAGCCGGTTGATAACTATGCCTCAAGTTTTATGAGCCTCTTATTAATTGTAATAATTTCATTTATCTTAACGTTTGTGCTTACGAATATTACTATTTCTTATCAGTTTTCTAGGAGTATTATAAGGCCTCTTCTTTCTTTACAAAGTGCTGCCGCAGAAATTACTCTAGGAAATCTGAATTACCCGATTGTTGAAGAAGGAGATCAAGAAATTCAAGCGTTATGTCGGGATTTGGAACTTATGCGGATCAAGCTTAAAGACTCCGTTCATACTCAATTGAAGTATGAGGATAATCGTAAAATGCTTATTTCAAGTATTTCACATGACTTAAAGACTCCGGTGACATCGATCAAGGGCTATGTGGAGGGGATTCTAGACGGGATCGCAAGTCATCCCGACAAAGTGGAACGCTATTTAATGACAATCGCTGCAAAGGCGCATCAAATGGATCAAATGATCGATGATCTTTTGCTCTATGCCAAACTGGATTTAAACCAAATTCCCTATAACTTTGAGAAGTTAGATATTGAGCAGTATCTTTTGCTCTGTTTACACGAAAGTGAACCAGAGTTAGAACTCAAACAAATAAAGATAGCTCTACATAATGAACTGGGTCAAAAACGCTATGTCTCGATTGATCGCGAAAGAATGAAACGAGTCTTCATAAACATTTTTGATAATTCATGTAAGTACATGGATAAAGATCGAGGCGAGATTAACGTTTTCCTGAGGGAGACATTAACTAGTGTTATTATAGAACTACGTGATAATGGTTTAGGGATTAATGAAGGGGACTTGTCCCGTATTTTTGACCGCTTTTATCGCTCGGACGTGGCACGGAGCAAAGGAAGCGGTTTAGGTCTTGCTATTGCCAAGCAGATCATTGAGGGGCATAATGGAAGAGTTTGGGCTGTCAGTCATGGAACAGAGGGAACAAGTATTATGATTTCGCTTAGTAAATCATGATCACGGAGGAATGTATGAAAAAGATATTAATCATTGAGGATGACACTAGTATTGCTGAATTACAGAAGGACTATCTTGAAGTGGCGGGTTTTGGAGTTAGTGTTTATGCCAACGGACTAGAAGGCTTAAAGGCGTTTCGAGAGAATGAGGTAGATCTCCTTATTTTAGATGTTATGCTTCCTGGGATGGATGGTTTAGAAATTTTGCGTAGTTTGAAGGAGGATAAAGATATCCCTGTTCTCTTAGTTTCAGCGAAAAAGGAAGAAATCGATAAGATTAAGGGTTTAAGCCTTGGAGCAGATGATTATATTACAAAACCTTTTAGTCCAGGCGAATTAGTGGCACGGGTTAAGGCGCATCTGGAGAATTACGAAAGGTTAAAACATCGCTTTAGCACAGGCACAAAGAAGACGAATAGTTTGACGATCCGGGGGCTTAAAATAGATATAGACTCTCGAAGAGTCTTCGTTCTTAGCCAAGAAGTTAATCTGGCTCAGAAGGAATTTGGACTACTTTTATATTTGGCTCAAAATCCAAATCGGGTATTTGGGCGAGAAGAATTATTCGAACGTGTCTGGGGATTAGATGCTTTGGGAGACTCGGCCACTGTTACAGTGCATATTGCTCGAATACGTGAGAAAATTGAAAGTGACCCGTCAAATCCACAGTATGTGGAAACCGTATGGGGTGCGGGTTATCGATTTAGGGTATAATATTATAAAAGGAGATTATCGAGATTATGGATCGACAATTGGAAGCCTGTCAAAAGGTAGTCGAGATGGGAAGCGAAATGCTCGCGATTAACCTCACAGTGGGAACTTGGGGGAATATTAGTTGTCGAGTCCC
>JAJYAS010000394.1 GCA_021779415.1 Bacillota bacterium | reverse complement strand
CCGTGCTAAACCGGGAGATGTGGTATATATACCGAAGGGAAGCCAAGTGGTCTTTTCCTCGCCAAGCTTTTGTAAAGTTTTCTATGCAACTTATCCTGCTAATTGGGCCGATTACTGCGACTAAGGACATTATGTCAGATTGGGGGATCATGCCATGATTTTAAAGGCTAAGGTTTATAATAAAATATTTGCGTTCCAAACTCTCAAGGAAGTAATGTCTAAGGCCAATGAAGAGAAGTCTGGTGATGAACTGGTTGGAATTGCTGCGAAATCAGCATCTGAACGAGTGGCGGCCAAATTGGTCCTAAGTAATTTAACGCTTGAGGATATTTATAATAACCCGGTCATTCCTTATGAAGAGGACGAAGTGACTCGGGCAATCTACGACGGACTTAACTTAAGAATCTATCAAGAGATCAAAAGCTGGACAGTCGGTTACTTGCGTGAATATATATTAGATCATAAAACAACAGGGGAAGACTTAGCTCACATTAGTCGTGGGTTAACGAGCGAAATGATTGCCGCAGTGGCCAAATTAATGTCCACTATGGATCTCGTCTTTGGGTCGAAGAAGATGCGAGTTCAGTCACATTGTAATACGACACTGGGTGTACCAGGAACATTGGCCTTTCGTTGTCAACCCAATCACCCGACAGACAATGTCGAGGGGATGCTAGCCTCCCTTAAAGAAGGATTATCCTATGGCTCAGGCGATGCCGTCATTGGAATTAATCCTGTGGAAGATAATGTAGAGACGGTCACCCGCCTTCTAGATACGGTCAAAAACTTTATGGTTAAATGGGCGATTCCAACTCAAAACTGTGTTTTAGCTCATGTAACGACCCAAATGAAAGCCATTGAAAAAGGAGCCCCGGTTGATCTCGTTTTTCAAAGTATTGCCGGAACCCAAAAAGCAAATGATGCTTTTGGGGTCAGTGCTGCTATACTTGATGAGGCCTTTGCCTTAGTCCAACGAAAAGGAACGGCAACAGGTCCTAATCTGATGTATTTTGAAACTGGACAAGGCTCAGAGGTCTCACTTGATGCGCATCTAGGCGTCGATATGATGACCTTAGAAGCTAGAACTTATGGATATGCACGTGGCTATCGTCCATTTATGACTAACAACGTTTCTGGATTCATTGGGCCTGAGACGATTTATTCAGGTCGAGAAGTGATCCGGGCAGACTTGGAGGATCTATTCATGGGTAAGTTACATGGGTTACCCATGGGGATCGCACCTTGTTATACAAACCATATGAAAGCCGATCAAAATGATCAGGAAATGGGAACTCTCCTATGCGCCATGGCGGGTTCGAACTTCTTCATGGGAGTTCCAGGCGGCGACGATGTTATGTTAAGCTATCAGGATACCAGTTATCATGATGATGCAAGTACCCGCGAAATCTTAGGGTTGAGGCCGCTTCCTGAGTTTGAGCAATGGTTAGAGAAGATGGGCATTTTAGAAAACGGCAAACTGACTGAGAGAGCCGGAGACCCATCAATATTTGATAAATAGGGAGGCGAATCGAGGTGGCAGTCGCGAATAACGAATTAGAAAAAGTTATTATCCAAAGTGTTATGGAAGAACTGGCCAAGAAAGGGTTGCTTTCACAAAAGAGGAAAGACCATGTGATGGCGGCAGCGATGATAGAAACGCCCACTCTCCCTGACACTCAATCTGAGGAAATGGTAACCTTTCCTCCGCTCAATGAAATGCAGATCTCAAACCCGTTTAATGCAGATGCGGTTAAGGCAATGATGAAATCAACGCCCGCTCGAATTGGAATTGGCCGAGCTGGAGCTCGCCCCAAGACCATGTCCTTGTTAAGGTTTTTGGCGGATCATGCCGTCGCTCAAGATGCCGTTTTCCTCGATGTTTCGGAGGAATTTCTTAAGCGGATGGATTTAATGTCTGTTCAAAGTGCTGCTACCAGCAAAGACGAGTTTTTACAAAGACCAGATCTGGGGCGACGTTTATCGGTTGAAGCGGCGAAAATAGTTGCGGAAAAGTGTGAGAAAAATATTCAAGTTCAGATTCTGATCGTCGACGGTCTGAGCTCAAGTGCCATTGAGGCTAATATACCTGATCTATTGCCGGCATTAATGCAAGGATTGAAGTCGTCTGGGATCAAAGTTGGAACACCGTTGTTTGTGAAAAACGGACGGGTATGGGTACAAGATCATGTCGCCTCCATTGTCAATTGTGAGGTTGTCATTTCCTTGATCGGTGAGCGCCCAGGATTGGGAACTGCAGAAAGTCTCAGCGCCTATATGATATATAGACCGGATGAGAAAACGGTGGAAGCGGATCGGACGGTCATCTCCAATATTCATAAAGGGGGAATCCCACCGGCTGAAGCAGGAGCGCATCTTACTGATGTCATTAAACAAGTTCTGGCCGCTAAAGCCAGTGGGGTTAAGCTGAACCAGCAGAAATAGGAGTGGTGATAAAATGCCCGAATCGAATAGTCAACAGATCATAAGTGTGGGCATTGATATTGGAACTACAACTACCCAGCTGGTGATCAGCCGCTTGACCATTGAAAATACGGCTTCAGGAACCTTTGTACCACGCGTAGAGATTACTGATAAAGAAGTAATCCACCGCAGCCAGATCTATTTCACCCCCCTCTTGGACCACGATCTTGTGAATGCTGTTGCCGTCTCAAAAATTGTGGAAACGGAATATCTAGCTGCGGGACTGACACCCGAGAGCATTGATACAGGTGCAGTAATTATTACTGGGGAAACCGCCAAAAAGGAAAATGCCAAAGCGATTATTGATGCTTTGGCGGGATTTGCAGGAGACTTTGTTGTTGCCACAGCCGGTGCCAATTTGGAGGCTATTTATGCGGGCAAAGGATCGGGCGCTGCCTTATTCTCTGCTCAAAGACACCAAGTCGTGGTCAATATTGATGTGGGTGGAGGTACCTCCAATTATGCAACGTTTCACGAAGGAAAAGCAGTTGATTCATCGTGTATCAATGTTGGAGGACACCTTATTGAATTTGAGCCTCATGGAGATCGGATTACGTATATTTCAAAACCTGCCCTCCTTGCGATCAGGTCCACAAACCAAAGACTTAAGGTCGGAGAGCGTGTGACGCTCCCTCAGTTACGTCCGCTTGTGAAAGCCATGGCTACGAGCGTTGTCGAAGTACTAAAGACCTCTATGCACTCGGGGTTA
Organism: Bacillota bacterium; assembly: GCA_021779415.1. The sequence continues at coordinate 1,234 of JAJYAS010000394.1, read as the reverse complement.
ACCCAGGAACTTCTGATGACCCCTCCTTTGAAGTTAGAATATCCGATCCGTAAAGTCATGATTTCTGGTGGGGTAGCGGATTATGTCTATGCCCCTTGTGGGCCAGCTACTATGGAAGAAGTGACAGCTTTTGGAGACTTTGGCCCTCTTTTAGGATGGGAGCTTAAAGTCAGTTTAGAGGCTGCGGGATTTATATTAGAAAAGCCTAGTGAAACAGTTCGGGCAACCGTCATAGGAACTGGAACTCAATCGGTCAATTTGAGTGGCAGTACTATCCATCTTCAAGATGGTACTTTACCCCTACGTAACGTGATGGTCATTTCTCCTTTTCCTTTAACGGTTCCTGCAACGGCCAACGAGATTGCCGAAGTTATAAAACATGAGATTCTTCGCCTTCAAATTGATCACTCCCAGGGAATGGTTGCCTTGGCTATGAAGGGACCTAGAACGATGTCCTTTGCAGATATTAATACCTTGGCTCAAGGGCTTGTGGCGGGCATGGAAGACTACTTGAGGCAGGACAAGCCACTTGTTCTTGTCATAGAGGCGGACTGCGGAAAGGTCTTAGGGCAGTGTATTAATGCGGTGGCTAAACATCCGCTCGAAGTGGTGTGTATTGATCAGATAGAAGTTGAGGATTGTGATTTTATTGATGTGGGTAAACCCCTTATGGGAGGCAGAGTTGTACCCGTTGTCTTAAAGACGTTAGTCTTTAATCGTTAGTGAGGGCAAACTTTAATCACAACAATATAGAGTGACATTATTTTGGCGACTGAAGTTGAATTCTTTCAGTCGCTTATATAACGTTCCACATTTCAGGGAAAAGGATTTGCTTCAATTTTAGCGAATTACTAGATATAGAATGCTTGAGGGGAAATTCTTACCCTTACGTAAGGATGAGTTCAATGGATAAAACATTAGATGCTAACCTACTGGATCCTAAATATCTTGAAGAAATATTAGGTAGCTTTCACAATGCAACAGGATTGCATATTGAAGCCATCAATAATGAAGGTGCGACTTTTTCTATTCTTGGCGAATTTGAGCGTAGTGATTTTTGCCGTTATATTCGATGCCAACCTAAAGGGGAAAAAAAATGTCAAGATTCGTATAAACGAGCTAGCTTAGAGGCGGCAAAATGGGAGGAACCCTATTTCTTCCGTTGTCATGCAGGATTAGTGATTTGGGCTGTTCCAATCATGATTCAAGGGGTTTCTAGAGGAAGTATTATCTG
>JAJYAS010000393.1 GCA_021779415.1 Bacillota bacterium | reverse complement strand
CTTACAGGCTTCCTTCAGATTCCACCTCACGATGGACACCCTTGCCCTTAGCTAACGGTTGGCACTATCAACCCCCGTATCGGACTTGCACCGACTAGTAAGCGCCCATGCTGGGCGCACTAGAAAACTCCCTGCCATGACTTAGCCATGACAGGGAGAACAATCGTCTCATAGTCTTTGTTTTTATTGAAAGAGACTCTTTAAGAAGTTGTCGGAAATCTGTTTAAAAAAGCCCCTGATCATGTTATCCGGCGAATCTACGAATATAAGATTGATAATCCTCATGAATCCACCATATATCCAACGTTCCACCTCGTCTTTTATTTACTAGTCTCAAACGTCTCGTAAAATTCTTGTTCAACTTCAATAATACTTTTATACCTTTGTTTTACACCCATAAGCCTTTTCAAAAATAACAGTTCCTTTTTGTTCAATTGCAATTCGTCATACCATGGGCGTTTCATCTTGCAACCTTTTAATTCGAAAGAAGAGTAATACAGGTGCAGTAGGAAGTCTCCCAAAAATGCAAAGTCCATGTCTGCCCTGTATTTCTCGTTATTAATCCAGCGAGCAAGCCCAAAATCAACCAGGTTAACCTTTTGACCATCATACAATGTATTTGGCACCCTTATGTCTCTATGGACTATGCTCTTTGAATGCAAGTACTTTAAAATTCCGACAAGCTGGCTTCCTACTCTGTATATCTCTTCTCTTTCAAACACGTGCTTGTCAAGATAAATAATATTCTCAAAAGTTCTGCCTTCCTTGAACTCAAGTACATAAGCACGGAAATCATCACGCTCAATCTTTTTAATAAACTGGGGAACACTCTCATGCTGTAAGCACTTTAAAATTTCTTCCTCAAACCGGGCCTTTGCCCCAGCTTTCTTAAGCATTCCCCTTTTTAGTTGCTTGAGTATATACAATTTCTGACCATGAGAAACCTGATAGCAGATACCGTAACGGCCTTCTCCTATTGTTTTCTCTATTATATAGTCAACGATCTGCTCAGACGGCTTATACATTTTGTCCCGTCTAAATAGGCTTAAGACCATGAGCTTTTTCGGCGATGACGACTTGGATAATGCCCGTCGTTATGGTTTGAATAGGACTGAGAATGCCTTTTTGAACCCGTCAGAGCTTCAAATAGTTTACCAAGTATTCCTCCCGAGCCATGCGGTCTTTTATAATGACCGCCGCCATGATTCTGATTTGGATAATTTCCTTTACTTCTTGATCTTGAAAAGAAGCTCATATTAAATCCTCCCTTGTTAATCCTTACCTTATTTAGTTTCTTTGCCAAAGACGGAACTCAACGCTGAAAACTTTAAAGGGCCATTAAGGGCAACAAATTAGAGTACTTCCTACTATGCTTGTATTTGCTTCCATAGAAATAGAAATATAAGAATGAAAATAATTGAAGAATAGACACTTTAGAAAAGTGCATATTGAATAAAACTAAGCGAATATCTTCTAAAACAACTATATTCTCTAGTAGTTGTAGCAACCTAACTAGTTTGAGTAGCAATGACCTTAACTTCTTCAGTGATCTTTTTAAATTTTCTGATGGTTTGTTATTATTTATAACATGTTTAACCAAGCTCTCATAATCATGGTGCTCATATGTCTCAACCAAACCATGAGGCATATACATTGATATCAAAGAAAACAATAAAATTACTATCAACAATAATAATTTATTTTTTCGAATGATACTAAAGCATAATAAATTAATAAATATCAACTCCAATTTAATAAAAATACCTGTGGGACTATAATTTTATTAAAATTATAGTCCCACAGGTATTTTACCTGCTGCCAGCTCTGTAGCCAGCCCAGCCCCACACACTTCATTGAAGTGCATCGCCTGCTCTATTAATATACATTTATGTATATTAATAGCATTTTATGCCATGTGAATTTATTTGTCAAGGCTTGGGCCACTTGACCAGCGTCTTATTATTCCTAATAATCCCTTGATTATTAAAATACCCACTCCAGACTCTCTTCATGTATTCCTGTAAGGAGTAACCCTACCAAAATATGATTGAGAGTGGTGTGGGTGATTTCAAAAAGAGATTGCAGGATTTCCTGAAATTGCACAGAATACTATTAAAATTGAAGGTTTCGCGAGATTAGCTGTGGTAGCAAGGGAGATCATGTTTCATGAAAAATGCAAGTCGTAACTATTATTTAGTTTGGATCCTGAGTTTGGCATTTTTGCTTATTCACACGACCTATGTCTATGCTGCCCCTCCTGAAATAAAAACGATCAGCGTGGTGATGGATGACAACTATCCCCCTTACTCTTTTCGCGATGATCAGGGTAATTTGCAAGGAATCACGCTTGACCAGTGGAAACTTTTCGAGCAAAAAACAGGGATAAAAGTGACGATCACTGGGATGACCTGGAATAAAGCCTATGAGAGTATGAGACAAGGCGAGTTCGATGTCATTGATACCATCTCCTATAATGATGACAGAGCCAAGATCTATGACTATTCAAAGCCCTATACTACGATTGATGTCCCCATATTTTTTCAGAAGAATATTTCCGGGATTACCGACGTCAACTCTTTAAAGGGATTTACTGTGGCCGCGAAAAAAGGAGATAACAGTATCAATGTTCTCAAAGAACATGGCATAACCAATATTGAAGAATATGATACGGCCGAAGCTGTCGTTCAAGCAGCCAAGGACCATAAGGTCACGATCTTTGTGTTGGGAAAATCCCCAGCACAATACTACCTGTACAAAATGGGAATTCAAGATAACTTTAATTATACGAGTTCGTCATTATACACTAGCCAATTTTTCAGAGCCATTAAAAAGGGGCATTCGGGGCTACTTCCTACCATTAATGATGGCTTTGCGAAGATTTCCGCGAATGAATATCAGGCGATTGATAAAAAATGGTTCGGCTTAGAGGGTCTACCCTTCTATGAGTTGCCCATATTTAAAGTGATTCTAATCATTGGCGTTGCCGTTTTCTTGGGTGCCCTGTTGCTCTTCCTTTGGAATAGAACGCTTCAGCGAAAGGTCAAACAAAAAACTAGCGAGCTGTGGAATGCTCTTCGAACCAGAGAACAAGTTGAAGCAGAAATTCGAAGGTTAAATGCTGAACTTGAAAGCAGAGTCATTGAAAGAACAGCCCAGCTTGAGGATCTAAATAGTGAGCTTGAAGAAAGCAATGCGACGCTTGAGGAAGAGATTGTCAAACGTGAGAACGTCGAGGAAGAGATCCGGAAATTGAATGAGGACCTTGAATACAAGATAAAATTACGTACGAGTCAGTTAGATGATCTGAATGCCGTTTTGGAACAACACAATGCGATGTTGCTTGAATCGCAAAAAGTGGCACATATGGGGAGCTATGTAATGGATCTCAAAACGAGAGAATTTGAATGTTCACCCGGGATTCATGAGATCTTCGGGATTGATTTAACCTATCCGCACACGATGGAAGGTTGGCTGGGGATTGTTCATCCAGATTGGCAGACCCAATTTTCCAATTATCTTTTGCAGGTAGAAAGCATACAGCAACGCTTCAATTTTGAATATAAAATAATCCGTATTCATGATGGAGAGGAACGCTGGGTGCATGGGCTTGGTAAAATCGAGTTGGATCACCAAGTCAATGAGGTTCGTTTGATTGGTGTGATTCAGGATGTGACAGATCGAAAGCGTTCTGAAGAGACAATCGTTTATTTAAGCTTCCATGATCAACTGACCGGGCTCTATAACCGGCGCTTTTTTGAAGAGGAGTTAAACCGACTTGATGTCGCAAGGAATTATCCTTTGACGCTTGTGATGGCCGATGTCAATGGGCTTAAGTTGATAAATGACTCTTTTGGTCATGCCATTGGTGATGAGCTCTTAAAAAACGTTGCCGAAGTGTTGCGCAAAGGCTGCCGAGCAGATGATATTATTGCCCGACTTGGCGGAGATGAATTCGTCATCCTATTGCCTAAGACGGATGGCGCAGAAACGGAACAAATTCTCGAACGAATCAATGGGTTAGCTTTACAGGAAAAAGTTGGTTCAATAGAATTATCAATTTCATTTGGTTATGAAACAAAAAGTCACCAAAAAGAGGATATTCATGAACTGTTTAAAAAAGCCGAAGATTATATGTACAAGAGAAAACTCTTTGAAGGACCAAGTATGCGTGGAAAAACTATCAAGACGATCATCAGAACCCTTCACGAAAAGAATAAACGCGAAGAACAGCACTCCCATCGAGTTTCCGAACTCTGTGAAAGTATGGGAGTGGCGCTCGGTTTAATGGAAGGAGACGTTCAGGAATTAAAAAGTGTCGGCTTACTTCATGATATAGGCAAAATAGCGATCGACGAAAATATCCTGAATAAACCGGGAAACCTGACCCATGATGAATGGGAAGAAATTAAACGTCATCCGGAAATAG
>JAJYAS010000392.1 GCA_021779415.1 Bacillota bacterium | reverse complement strand
AAGTCATTTGCCTTAATGGCTTCAAATATGTCCGTGGGTTTAGGCGTGCACCCGGTTAAGAGGGCTCCTAGAATAAATGCGATTATAACTCCGGTCGTGAACTTTTTCATCATAGATTAAAAACTCCAAGGAATAGTTTTTGAAGCACTTATATGCAGATCATCACCATGGAGGAATTCTAGGGTGCCGTCGGGGAGGAGATGGAGGGTGGTGGAACGGTGATCGGGCATCAGTCAGAACCTCGATCAGGGGGTGTACCCAAGAACGCAGACTACTGATTGGGCACCCAATTATTGAGAGAATCGTCGAAGTGGTAAGACAACAAACGGACGGGAAATAAAGCTGGGCCGTCAGAGTTTCCACACAAATGTCCGTCGTTGTCCCCCCACGCCCAAACGTCCCCATTTTGATCTACCAAAAGCCCAGTATACCACTTGTTGCCGGCAATCGACTGAACATTTTTGAAGGGTGCGCCATGGTTATTAAGTACTTCCGTCAGAATGGGAACATTGTCCGGATGAAACTGATCAGCATTGTTAACTGCTTTGATGTTAACTCCCGTTCCGTTAAAACCAGTTCCCTGATAGAGAACATAGCCATCCTTGGTCAAAAGAATAATAGCTTCATTTACTGTCGCCACTTGTTTGATGTTTTGAATGATCGGGCCATTTGGAATCAGATCGTGGTCGCTCTTAGGCCGAAACCTTAGATTCCTGGTATCTCTCATCCTCCCCGGAGCAATATATGAAAAGATCGCTCCGTGTCCAAGTGCTCCGTAGCTACTGTCTCCCCAAGTTAAGACCGTTCCATCGCTTAGTAGTGCGACACTGAAGATCTGTGTCGTAATAATTGACTTCACTTTCGTTGATCCGAGGTTTCGTCCCGCTATGCTTTGAGTAGGAACCCAGTCTCTAAACTCAGGGTGTTCCACATCAAAAAACATCCCGTAACCCGGGGGCCAAAGGGTTGCTGGCCGATCTCCAAACCCCCAAATGGATCCGTCTTTTTTAAGAACCAATGCGTGAGAAAAGCTACCATTTACAGCCACAGCATCGCGCATTGGGCTACCGTCATTCGTGAGAATAGGAATCGGGTAAGGTGCTCCATTAAGCCTGTTGGAACCGTACGTGGGATTGAAGTAATCTTGAACGGCTTCTTTAAGTCCTTTGAACAAGCTCTTGGGTGCAACCCAGGTCTTGGGGTTTCTAGTAAGGATTCCGCCAGAGTTTCTCCCCCACCCCCATACGGTACCGTCACTTCTCATAGCGAGAGAGGTATCTATGGCGCCAGTTACACTAATCACGTGGTCAAACGGTTTTCCGTTCTTAAATATCACCTTTGAGGGGTAAATGGTGGTGCGGGGGGCCGCGGTTCCTTCACTCCCAAAAAAGTCGTCGTTCCAGGCCCAGAGTTGCCCCTGATTGTCTATGGCATAACAAACGCCATTTTCGCCAACCGCGATTTTCTCAATGTTTGCTAACTGCATTCCTTTGGAGGTCCAAACAGGAACCAACCCAGGGGCTTCTTGTCCCTGCCACGAATTAAAAGAACTCAACCCCCACGTCCAGACACGTCCATGATTGTCTAGAGCAAGCGCTATCTTCTCACCCGCCGCGACCTTAACGATATCAGGTGGACTCATGGGCCAATGTCTCCCGCGCGGATCAAAGTGATCGTTGCCATTGCACGAGGTGAGTGTGAGTAGAAAGATAATTGTCTGCAAAAAAAGAATTGCGGGTACAGACCTTTTGATCATTTGATATCCTTTCAAAAGTCGATGAATGGTAGCACTTTTGGCATCAATTCGATTTTACCTTGAGTCGACTTAGTGTACTCAAGACACATCTGTAACGTTGAATCATCCGGCGAAGGCTCTAGAGTAAATATGTTGCCCTGAACGTCAACAACCTGTGAGGTGGTTCGTCCGGTCGAGTCTTCTACCCAAGCACATACTCGCAAAAAGAGTTTGTCACTGGAACAAGTTAGACTCCCGTCCCACTCTTTCTCTAACCTAGACATCAAGAGAATGGCCTTTGCAAGGTTAAGAATTCCATTGCCGTCATTCTTGACCGTATCTTGCAGCTGTTGAATGGCTTTTCTTCTCTCGTCATCTTTGGCGATCTCCGAGTACTTCCATATGTGGTCAAAATAGCGATAGTTGAGGTCACAGAATATTCCTATTTGATATTCGAGATCCCGAATGTCACTATCATACCAGTTTACAAAATAAAGCGTCTGGCCTGTATCGGGGTCAATTCCACGATTGCAGTTCACCTCATTGAGGAGATCGATCTCCTGGGTGTCTAACGGAAAGTAGTGATACCCATTATGGATCTCAACTCCAATAGTCATTTTTTTTGGGGAAGATGTTTGAAGGATTTCTCCCAACTTGACCGTGAGTTGAAGAAGAGTGCTTGGGTTCCCATTAACATGGGAAAAAACGTCACGATATCCTGCTTCCAGGAGAAAGTCGTACTTGATCTGAACCAAAGCGATATTAGCAGAAGCGTAATTGGCTATCACCGGTAAATGTTGTAGGTCAGGATAAGGATGATCATTAGGTGTCACTGTACAAAAGACCTCCACCTCCCAAGATTTATCTTGCGGAATTAGCCTCCCAAAATTGGTACCCCAAGGGGTGAAATATTCAAGCCAGATCTCAAGATCTTTCTTTCGGAAGTAACTGTTCCATACCCATAGACCGAGAGTCGTAAAAAGTGCCAAAACGCCAAGAATAACAGCCGCTACTTGACCTTCGAGGGGAACAATATTACTACCTACAGCCCCAGCCTCCAGTGCTTGCTGGGCAAAATAACCGAACGCCAGACTACTGCTCATAGAAAGAAGATCAGAGCTTTGAGCAATTTGACTCGCCAATGTGTCATCATAATTCCCAGTTCGATAGGCAACCCAGTATTTCTCGCCATCCTGGGCAAAATCAATAGCAGAGAGAACGAAGCTAACCAAAAAGGGAAAAGCTTTGAGATATTGGATTTCTCTAAAATTTCTAAGATTGGGTTTAATGAATTTTGAGTAGATATAGACAAGGTCCGTCGCTAAACCAAGTGAGACTTTGACGGATTCGACGGGTGATTTTGCATCTAATAGGCTGTTTAGGTTGTAGACCAAGTCAAACAGGTTCATTGCACATTCAAGGCCCTCTCCAAAGGTCTCCGTTCGTTCTCCGGGTTCGTATCGCTTCGATTCGTACTGAGCAACGTAGTATTCACCGTCTTTAGCGATTTTAATATTTCCATACTTCTTGGAGTACCTCTTTATGATCATGTCTCGAAAAGCGTCTTCTGACGTGCACCTTTTTCCTCTCAAAATGAACGAATTTCCCGGTTTAAAGACAACTCTCGAAGCCGATCGGGTGTATCTGCGGTCAAGTATGTCATTCCAGATGATTAGTGGATCTTTCGTGGCCGCTAAGCTGGTGGCTATACACTGTAGGATCTTTGTTGTGTTCTCTGTAACGGGATTGACGGCCTTCTCGTAGAAATCTTTCCAACCGCCAACGTACATGGTCCACCAGTTTTCTTCTCCTCCAGAGTTGATTGCGTCCTTGAGCTCGAAACTCTCACCCAAAGTCTGAATTGTTACTTGCGAAATGTCATGGGCTTGGTCGATGAGACTTGTCAGTGTGTTGACGGTGGCGGGAGAATCATTGGTCTTCGCCAAGGTCTCGCTGATGAGCTTTTCAGGGAACTCTCGTTCCTTTTTAGACTGACTGAAAGCGTAGTCAAATAGTGTAGCGTTAAATGCGGGAGACTGAAGAAAATAGCAAACCTTCAGAATGGCAGAATTCATTGGGGACATGCTTTTCTGATGTCTTTTTGATGATTCGATGAACCAAGCCTTCCAATCTGAGTAGTTTAGGTCGTTGTTGTATTTTTCGTCTTGTTTGCAAATCGAGCCAACGAGATTGGCAAATGAGTAACTCTGACCTCGTGAAACCTTCCATGCCTGGAACGGGGGATTTCCATCGAGGGTGCTGGAAAACGAAAAAAAGGCCTTTTTTCCTTCTTCATAGTCTTTGGTGGCCTTCTTTATCGCTTCAACGTAATCTGTTAGGTAAACAGTCGCAGATTGTCCATCCTCCTCCCATGCTACGTCGCCGGGAGTGTACATCTGGCCGATTCGACTAGCGCTCTTTAAGTCAAATTGGTGGCGGGTTAACGGTGCCCACATGAGCCTTGGACAAGAGCCGTAATTGACCCATGGTTCGCCCGAAGGGACAGAGTTTACGTCGACAATCTGACTGACTTGCCTCCGTAAGACATCTAAACGTTTGGGATCAAGCTCAATTTTTGACAGACAAAAAAAGCACGTCCAGTAAAGTGAATAAAGAGTTTTTCTGCAGTATTATGTATTCAGCAATTTCCACAAAAAATTTAGATTTAGTAAAGCAATGTCTTGAATTAGAAGTGGATCTAACTGCCTTTCAAGACAAAGA
>JAJYAS010000391.1 GCA_021779415.1 Bacillota bacterium | reverse complement strand
ATTCTTTTTTGCGTAGCAGATCAGATCGCTCATTAAACGAAGAATTCAGCGAATATAAACTAGGGGCACTCATCAGATAGAATGGGGCATCATCCCCATGAGGCTCAAAATAACGCGGTAATGGCTCGGCCTCTTTGGGATTATAAAGTTCGATTTTACCGGAGGGAGTAAGAAACGTCGTTTTGTAGTTCTCGGGCAGAGTGAGTTCGACTGGATAGCCTTCTTTTAGTTTTAGTAGGTCAACCTGTTCTAGCCATGGTGTGGGTGAGTCGATCAGTTGATCAATAACTTCATCTGCATTTTGTGAAAAGAAAGGTTCTTCAAAACCCAGGGCTTGGGCGAGCATCTGAAAAACGTCCCAGTTAGATTTCGCCTCACCTACTGGAGGGATTACCGCCGCTGTTCTCTGGAGGCCATAATGACCATAGGACCGATAGATATCTGGATGTTCTAAGGAGCTGGTTGCTGGCAAGACGATATCAGCATAACGAGCCGTATCCGTCATAAATCGTTCATGAACAACTGTAAATAGATCCTCCCGCCTTAGTCCCTTGATAATCATGGTTTGGTCAGGGGCTACGACTGCTGGGTTAGAGTGATAGACATATAAGCTCATGATAGGCGGTTCAGATAACTCCGTCAGGGCCGAACCCAGTTGATTCATATTTACGATTCGGGTTGGCTTTTTTAGGAAATCCTCGTGTGTAACTCGACCCGTTAGAAGAGCCTTGGTAGACACACTGGCGATTAACCCACCGCCTGGCTTTCCCCAAGCTCCAACAAGAGCAGGCAGAGTGGTAACCGTGCGGACAGTCATCGCCCCATTGCCATAGCGAGAAAGCCCCGAGCCCAAAGCAATAAAGGGTGCGCGGGCGTTGCCGTAATGAAGTGCCAATTCTTCAAGCAAACTAACTTCAATCCCGGTGATTTGATGGACTTTATCTGGGGGATACTCGGGCAATACATCCTCCCGAAACTGTTCAAACCCCTGGACATGCTTATCCAGGAAAGATTGATCGATCCAACCCTCACGAACTAGGATATGCATCATCCCAAGGGCTAAAGCACCATCACTTCCAGGTCGTACTAAGACCACCTTATCCGCGATTTGTGCGGTGGGAGTTTCATAGGTATCCACGAGCCAAACGGTGGCTCCACGCTTTTTCGCTTCTTTTACATTATGTAGTAGATGAATGTTTGTCGCCAAGGCATTCGTGCTCCACAAGATAATCAAATCACTTTTCTTTACCTCATCGGGATGTGGAGCCAGAGTATCTCCCATGATGGAATTCCAGCCATATCCCTTGGCCGAAGAACAGATGGTACGGGCCAATCTAGAAGCACCCAACCGATGGAAAAAGCCCTCCCCGCAATTGCGTTGGACGACACCCATCGTTCCCGCGTAGGAATAAGGTAAAATAGCTTCCGCTTCATAGTTCGAAATAACTTTTTGCCACCGCTCGACAATGCGCTGGATTGCCTCAGCCCAAGTAATCGGTTTAAACTGTCCCTGCCCTTTTTCTCCGACACGCAATAGAGGATGGGTCAATCTTTGTGGAGAGTGAACCGTTCGTTCATAGTGAGCCATTTTAGGGCATAAAGTCCCTCGAGTATAGGGATGCTCTCGATCACCCACAACTTTCACCGCTTGACCGCCCACAATTTCAACGAATAAGCTACACATATCAGGACAATCATAAGGACAAACAGAGCGTTTCGATTCCGACAAACGATCATCTCCTTCTTCTTATTATACCAATATTCTTGGACTAAGGAATGATTTTCACCCTCTTAAACCCTAAGATTAAAATAAATTCGGAAATGTTGCCCTACTATACAGGATTTTCTGTTTTCAGTGTTGAATGATACAATTTTGGAAGAAATTTAGATGGAAATCGAGAATTCTAAGGGGTGGACAGATGTGGACGTTTTAAAATTGCATAATCGAAAACTAAGGTTTCATGTAACCATACTAATGTTATTTCTTGCTTTGGCGGTCGGAATCGTGGGAGCCATCGGAATTTACGGAATGTATCAAATGAATGATAACTCAAATATGGTTTACCAACAAGATGTGATTCCTTTAAATAAACTATCCGAGATGCACTTAGATGCCCTACTTTATCGGTCGAATGTCATCTTAGCCGTCAGTGCCCGTTCTCCTGAAGAGCGAGATAAGTTCTTGAAAATTGTTGATCAAAAAAAAGAGGCGATGATTGATCATATAGGAAAATACGAAGCTATTCCAAAATCGGCTGAAGAGGATGTTTCTTGGAAGAAGTTTAAAACTGCCTGGAATGATTATGTCGTTTCAGCACAAGTCACGATTTCTAACGCCCAAGAAGGTCGGATAGATGATGCTAAAACTAATATGTACGATGTTGCGGGAGCAAAAAACCAATTAGCTGGGGATGTCCTGCAAAAACTTATTGACTCAAAGATGGAGAAAGTAAATTTACATAGTACTATAACCACAAACCAAATTTTTAAGAAAGCCACCTTAATTTCTATTATTCTTATTGTTATTGATGTCTTCGTCAGTATTTTCATTGGCTGGTTGTTAGGCCGAGCCCTCAGTACCATGATGCGTCACTTAGTGCTCAATGCTCATGAGATTGCCGCTGGGGATATTGCTCGCAAGAAAAAGGCCCCTTGGAAGCCTTGGAACCGAGAAGGAAAAGAACTGCAACAAGCCTTTGGCGAGATGGGGGCTTCATTAAGAGACACGATCACGAAGGTGGTTGGAATGGCCAATCAATTGGCCCAAACAGCTCAGGAGATGCGCCTAGGTGCGGAACAATCCGCTCAGGCCGCCGAACAAGTGGCTACCTCCGCAAGCGAAATTGCGACCGATGCTGAAAAGCAGGTTCAGGTAATGACGGAAAATCATGAACGGATGAGTAACGTGATCGATGAACTGAGTAAAACGGAGCATGATGCCGAAAACGTAACCCTTGCATCGAAACGTTCTGCTGAGCTTTCACGCCAAGGAAATCAGGCCCTTGGACAAGTGGTTGCACAAATGAACGAAATCGAGAATCAGGTCCACAGTCTAAGCCAAGTGATCGGAGAGGTAGATGAGAAGTCCTTAGAGATCGCAACAACCGTGCAAATTATCGACAGCATTGCTCAACAAACAAATCTCTTAGCATTAAATGCAGCGATTGAAGCCGCACGTGCTGGAGAGAATGGCCGGGGATTTGCCGTTGTAGCGGAAGAAGTCCGCAAACTAGCCGAGCAGGTTCAAACAAGTTTAGTCGATATTTCCCAACGAGTTCAAGAAATGCAACAGGCTTCCCAGAGCGCCCACCGTGGAATGAAAACCAGTGTGGAGAGTGTTAACCTAGGAAGCACTTACTTAAAAGAGATCTCTAATCAATTTTCCGTTATCCTAGGTTCAGTGGAAGAAAGTGCAGGATTGGCACAGGGCATCGAAACTACAGTACAGCAAGTCCAACAAGACGGGGAAGCAATAAAAATTGGCATGCTCAATGTTGTAAATCAGGCTGCATCCACTTCAGCGGGCACACAAACCACCGCTGCCGCAGCAGAGGAACAAAACGCTTCTGTCGAGGAATTGTTCGCTTCAGCAGAGAGCTTGAACACGTTAGCTAAGGATCTAAAGCAGTTAATGGAATACTTTAAACTTTAAACTTTAGAACTACAAATAGCGGCCTGAAAATGGACTACAATACCAATACTTGAAAGGAGGTGAATACTATGGACAAGAAAACTGATATAGATAAAGTGGCTGAGGTGATTGAACAAAGCGATCGAAAATTCGGTGGTATGGTAAGCTTTAACGATTTGTTTACATCGTCCTTCATGACTCTTCATACACAATTTTCAGGCTTTAAAGAGTTGCTCGACGCTGGAAGCTATAATGTTAATAGTCTAGCGGACTTCAATGCTATCCTTAACTCTGAATTTGACGAATTTATAAATAGTAAAACAAACTTTAAAAGCTGGGAAGAAATGCAATCCACTGCCGTCGCTGAGTATTTTGAGAAGAAGGCATAATGCCTACACTACAAGAAGGCCATCTCCCTCGGGAGATGGCCTTCTCAATGCTTATCTAAGGAACATCGAACGCTCTTCGTTAGTTGGCTAATTCAAAGGCTCCTTTCAGAGAGTTATAAATAAAAACTTCTCCTGTTTCGATCGTATAATACATACCAATAATATCGATCTCATTATTGTTATACTTTTCCACAATGAAGGGGTAAGTTAACAAATGTTTTATCTGTTCGACGATATTGACTTGCTCTGTTAGCCATTCCCTCATTTCTAAATCGTCTTCTGGCAATTCTTTCAGCACTCTAGTTTTCACGTTCTCAGCTAATTCTAACCACTTCTTGGTAGCAGGTATTTCATCGAGAACCGCATCCGGCAGATAGATTGACGAGCAACCACCACAATTCGAGTGTCCACAAATAATGATATTTTTAACTTTTAAGACT
>JAJYAS010000390.1 GCA_021779415.1 Bacillota bacterium | reverse complement strand
GGAGGCGGAGTGGACGGATCTTATGAAAGAGGCAGAAAATAAATTTGCCAAGGTAATTCAGAATGAATGTGAGCTTTCTCTTAAGAAAGAAAGAGAGTTGGGGCTCGACTTTTTGGGAATTGGACGGCACATCGAAGAGAGAAATCCGGCGTATTGGAAGACGGTAAAGGATCAATGGGAGGAGAAAATTGCGGATTTCCCAGTTTCCCTGAATGTACAAGTCACGATACATCATTCGGGAATGTCAAGTAGCAGCCCAACGACTAATTCAACGGGAGAGGGGGAAGAATAGGGGAAGAAGTAACTAGGGGGAATATTAAGATGATTATTCATAAAGAAGAAATTAAGGGGCAAGAAACCCTCGTGAATGAGGGAAAGGTACTCCCGGTGTGTTATCGTTGCACTCAGGTTCCGAAAAAGGGGCTATATGACGGTTTTCGCGTCGATGGCATGTTTTTCTGTTCGAATTGTCAGCGGGAACTATTTACGGCTGAGCAAGGTTCGCCGGAATATCAGGAATTTTTATTTTTAATTAAGGGGCTTCTTTTTTAACGAATCAGATTCGTCAGACAGGAGAACCGTCCCCTTGTCTGCTTGTCCGTGAATTGTTATGTGATTTCCCAGTGAGGATGAAAAATTCCCTAACTTATGTTAAAATGTAAGGAATACCATGTGTTAAGTTTGTGTTCTGTTTACTTAGGTTGAATGGGGGCTCATCGGTGGGTGATCTTGGAGAGGGATTGATCCGTTATCAGAAACAGGGATTTTGCTCTTTCCATACTCCTGGCCATAAAGGTCGACAGGAGTTTTTTAATGGTTTAGACCTTCTGGATTCCGACTTAACAGAGCTTCCAGGGCTTGATATGCTTCACGCGCCAAATGGGATAATTGCTGAAGCCCAAAAACGCTCGGCCGAGGTTTTTGGAGCGGAGGAAACACATTTTTTGATTAATGGGGGAACTGTTGGAAATCAAGCGATGTTTCTTGCGTTGGAAGGTACAGCAGATAAACGGGTGGCTGTGGAGAGAAGCTCCCATCGTTCCGTCATGTCGGCCTTAGTTTTAAGTGGCCTTAAACCAGACTATCTGATGCCGACAGTTCATCCGGAGTTTAATCTTCCCTTAGGATTAGATGTGGAACAACAACGTATTTTATGGTCAGAGATGTCTGCCTGTCATGTCACGTATCCCAGTTATTATGGGACAGGCTTTGAATTAAATCGTTTATTGGATGAAAGAACACGTTTGGGATTAAGGACGCCGATTCTTGTCGATCAAGCCCACGGCTCACATTATCTTGGATCTCTCTTTCCGCCGAGTGCCTTGAAGCTCGGAGCTGACCTTGTCTTACATAGTTCCCACAAGACGTTAAGTGCCTTGACCCAGTCCGCAATGCTTCATATCCAAGGAAATAGAGTCTCTCGCACTCGTCTGAGACAGGGCTTGGAACTTTTGCAATCATCGAGTCCGAGCTATTTGTTTCTAGCTTCGTTAGAAAGAGCTGGAGAATTTGCTTTGGATTTTGGACGGTGGGAGTGTCTGCAGGAAGAAGTTGAAAATCTTCATCGAAAAGTGGACGAGGACTTCCGTATTCTTTCTCCCAAAGATATTGGAACTTACGGCATTCATACCGTGGATTGGTCCAAGGTCCTGATCAATACGTTGCAGTTAGGTGTTTCTGCACCTCTCTGTGTGAACTATCTTAGAGAGGAGTTCCGCATCGAACCGGAGTTATGGGACGAGGAAAACATTTTATTCATGCTAGGAATTGGGAACACAGTGGAGGATGTGCGAAGGCTAACGAAGGGGTTAGAGAGTTTAGCACATTTCGCACACTCTGTTGGTCGTACCGAATTGAAAACGAAAAGGGGAAATGCTGTGAAGCAAATCCCTCCTTTGCCTAAACTCGTTCTTACTCCAAGGGAGGCTTTCTTCGCGCCTAAGCGTCAAATCCCTCTAAAAGAGAGTATAGGTCATATTGTTGGGGAAACGATCTCTCCCTATCCGCCGGGAATCCCAGTCGTTGTCATGGGAGAAAAAATGACTCATGAGGTTCTGAATGCGTTGCTCACGGCTGGAGAGGGGCGATGGCAAGGGTGGGACGGTTTCGAAAGTCAGAGAATTTGGGTGGTCGAAGAGGGCTAAGGGATGACGGATGTTGAGGAGTTTATAAAGGTGTGAAAAAATCATGAATCTACAGCTAGCACTTTTGGAGAAGGCGGCATGTGAAGAACGCTTAGCACATCTCTTACTGTTTTATGGAGAAAGTGCTTTACATCAACGGGAAGTGGCTCTCAGATTAGCACAGATTTTAAACTGTAGTCATCCTACGCCAGAAGGGCCGTGCCAAGCATGTCCATCTTGTCATAAGATTCTTAGTGGAAACCATCCGGATGTTTTGTGGTTGAAAGCGCCTAAAACGAGCCTTGGGATAGAGCAGGTGCTTACCTGGCAGGAAAAGGTCTACCTTAAGCATTACGAGGGAAAGTATAAAGTGTCTGTTATCGAGCACGCGGAGTCCTTAACATTACCCGCAGCAAATGCTCTCTTAAAGGTTATCGAAGAGCCTCCTGAGCGGACTGTTATTATCTTGAGTGCGGAAAATGCCGAAGGAATTCTACCGACGATCCTGAGCCGTGCCCAGGTTGTGTATTTCCCCAATCATTCTGAAGAGGTCTGGTTAGAGGGAAAGGAAGACCAGCTGGAAGCTGTTCAAGCCTTACAGTTAAGTGGAGAAAACCAAAATTTGGCGACAGCTATTTTGGAACACGGTGTTTCGCCACTACAAGAGTGGGTAACAACCTTTCGAACTGTAGTGGAAGAAAGAGATTTTCTTAAACTCTTTCCTCTTTTCCCGATTGATAAGCAGCACGCTAGGCTATATTTGCAGGTCATGGCGGTTCAGACCCAAGAAGGAATTAAAAAAGGTATTATTCATCCTTTTGAGCTTTTGGCCATCGGAAGAGCACTTGAGGTCTTACGACAACAAGTTAATCCGAGACTAGTAATTGAAGTTTTAGCTTTAGAATTATTCCAACAAGGAGGGGCTCTCTGTGATTGAGGTTGTGGGTGTTCGCTTTAAACACGCTGGGAAAATATATTATTTCTCTCCGGGAGACCTTAAGCTTGCTGCATCTGATAAGGTGATTGTGGAAACAGCAAGGGGTATTGAATTTGGGGAATTGGTCATCTCCCCTCGTCAAGTTGCTGATGAGGAAGTGGTTCTGCCTTTGAAGCAAGTTATGCGTAAGGCGACGGCCTCGGATGAACAGTTCGTTGAACAGAATAGAACTAAAGAAAAAGATGCTTTCCAGATCTGCTTGAAGAAAATCGCAGAACATCAGTTACCCATGAAATTGGTTGATGTTGAGTATACATTTGACGGGAATAAGATCATCTTTTCCTTTACAGCAGAGGGGCGAGTGGACTTCAGGGAATTGGTGAAGGACTTAGCGGCAATCTTTCGCACGCGCATAGAGTTGCGCCAAATTGGAGTGCGCGATGAAGCCAAAATGCTCGGGGGGGTTGGTTCTTGTGGACGGATTCTCTGCTGTACTTCCTTTTTAGGGGATTTCGAACCCGTCTCAATACGAATGGCTAAAGATCAAAAGCTCTCTCTTAATCCAACTAAAATTTCAGGAATTTGTGGTCGGCTTATGTGCTGTCTTAAGTATGAAAATGGCTGCTATAAATCCGAAGATAAAGAGCATTGTCCACGTAACAACTCTCAAGCTGGGGAAAAGATGGTTGAAGCCATGGATGAACAGACTATCCGGGTAGAGAGCACGTTTGCTCCTAAACCTGATGGGAGAGTGCAACAACGCAACCGGAAAGGGGAAAGGCCCAAAGGAAAGAGTGAGCGGGTATGAGCCAGTTGACTCAGGCTCTTACCGAAGTGGAAGAAAAACTACGGTCTCTTCTCGAAGAGGTTAACCGGTTGAAACCTTATGTCCAAGTTTTGGAGGAAGAGAATATAAGGTTGAAACGGGAAATGGCACTTCCAGAAAGAGAAACAGAACGTGTTATTGCTAATGCGGAACACATTCAAGGAGTCGCGCATGATAATCTTGTGCGCCTGTATCAAGAGGGTTTCCATGTTTGCCACCTTCATTTTGGGCAACCATTGGAAGGAGATTGTCTGTTTTGTATGGGCTTTTTGAGGAAGGATTGATAACAAATTTGGGGGATTTTTGGATAACGAGGAGCCGAAGGCATGTTGACTAAAGGTACATTATATGTATGTGCGACGCCGATTGGAAATTTGGGAGATATCACGTTACGGGTTTTGGATACTCTTCGGGAAGCAGATTTGATTGCGGCAGAGGATACGCGCCATTCTCGCAAGCTGTTGCAACATTTTCAGATCAAAACTCCCCTGACCAGTTATCACGAACATAACGAGAAGAAGAAGTCGTTGGAACTGGCTGAAAAACTTAGAGACGGCCAGACGATTGCGCTTATTTCAG
>JAJYAS010000389.1 GCA_021779415.1 Bacillota bacterium | reverse complement strand
TTTAGTTGCTCAAGTATTGTTGGCCGAGTTCGGGGTGGATCTATTGCGTATGGCCGCAGTTCATACCCCAGCGCCTTTAGCGACCGCTTTGGGTTTGATCGCAGCCTTTATGCTGGGGGATATCGCAGTTAAAGTGGGGCTGTTTTCTCCTGAAGTTGTTATGTATGTTGCCGTTGCAGCAGTGGCAACGTTTGCGACTCCTAGTTATGAGTTGGGTTTGGCGAATCGATTGGCGCGCTTGTTTCTCATCATTATGACAGGCCTCTTCAGCTTCTGGGGCTTTTGGATCGGGGCTGCTCTCGTGCTCTTCCTTTTGTGGAGGACAAAATCGTTTGGCGTGCCTTATCTTTGGCCGTTCCTACCCTTGAACATCAAAGCTATGGGGACGGTTTTAGTACGCTCGCCGGTTCCAATTAAAAATACGCGCCCGAGTATCTTAAAACCACAAGATCCAATTCGCCAGCCGGAGGGAAAGGATCAACAGAATCAATAGAATGAGAGGATGCTAAGTATTTTGAAAATTGGGTTTCCACGTGCTCTTTATTATTTTGATTATTTTCCTTTTTGGGCCGGTTTTTTTCATAGGTTAGGTATTGAAGTAGTGACTTCCCCACCCACGCATCGCTTGATTATGGAACAGGGTCTAAAAAAGGCCAGTGACGAAACCTGTTTGCCCCTTAAGCTTCTTGCGGGGCATATACAGGCGTTAAAGGATGTCGATGGGATTTTCTTGCCACGAATGGTCAGCGTTGAGGCAGACACATACAGTTGCCCTAAATTCTTAGGAATTCCGGAAAGTGTACTGCCTGCCGTTCCTCCTGGAATTCCAGTCCTAAGTGTGGTGTTAAATTGGCGCAGGGGGCAACGGCAGGTCTTAAAAGACCTTCAGGTCTTCGGCCTTCAGCTGGGTAAGAACAAGGCGGAAATTCGAAAAGCCTTCAGGGAGGCTCAAGAGTGGCAGCAACGTTATCAAGCTTCAAGGGGCGCTGGGTGGGATTTTGAGGAGAGCATGCGTGAGATTGAGCGTGCTAAGAAAGGTTGTACACACCCTCAACGTCCGGCTGAATCTAGGCAGGGAACTTGGAAAGAAAGGGTGTTCTCAAAGATACCCTTAACAGCATTAAAACGTTCAGTTTCGGAGAGTACTCCAATTTCGATTACAGATAAAGACACTGATCGCTTGAAAATTTCTTTAGTTGGGCATTCCTACTTGACGTTAGAATCCTATGCGAATCTGAATATTCTTCGGAAACTGCGCGAAAAAGCGGAGGTGGAATTAACTGAGCACGTTAATCAAGTGGAGGTCAGCTCGCATTTAGCAGGGTTGCGTAAAAAGCTGTTTTGGAGTCATGCGAAGCAGATCTATGGTTCGGGAAATAAGTTTGTCACAGATCCACGGGTTGATGGGGTCATCTATTTATCCTGTTTCGGATGTGGGACTGACTCTATGGTTCAAGAAATGTTAGCACGTATTGCGCGACAACATCATAAACCCTATATGGTGGTCACCTTGGACGAACACAGTGGTGAGGCAGGTCTTGTCACTCGGCTGGAAGCCTTTTTAGATATGGTTGAAAGGAGGAAGGCCCATGAAGGTGACATTTCCCCATATGGGGAATGCCTGGATTGTAATTCAAACACTCTTTGAAGCTCTTAATGTAGAGGTGGTGGTTCCGCCAACCAATAGTAAGCGGACCTTAAATCTAGGTGCGAAATTATCACCGGAATCTGCATGTCTTCCTTTAAAATTAAATTTAGGCAACTATGTTGAGGCGGCGGATTATGGGGCAGATACGATCATTATTACTGGGGGAATTGGTCCCTGCCGCTTTGGTTTGTATGGGGAAGTGGAACGTCAGATCCTAAAGGAGGCGGGGTATGATTATGACGTTGTTATTCTTGAGCCTCCCGATGGAAGTATACTGGGGTTGTTCAAACGAATTCGCTATCTAGCAGGGTCAAAAAATTCCTGGGCACAGATCATTAAGGCGCTGCGTTTCGCCTATCGGAAAAGTGTTGCCTTAGATCGAGTCGAAGATTTGATTCATGCGGCTCGTCCAAGGCTTCTCCAGCCGATGGAAACTGAGAAACTCTATGAAGACGCTAAAAGGCGTCTTTCCCAGACCATGACAGATCAAGGGCTTAAGGAGACGGTTCGCTGGGTACAAGAGAGTATAAGTGAACGACAGGGCGAAGCTGACGTGCTTAGAGAACCACTACGCATTGGGATTATTGGTGAGATTTATACGATCCTCGATCCTTATACTTCCGGGGATGTCGAAAGACACCTAGGACGTTTGGGTGTGGAAGTGGATCGTTCCATTTATATTTCTGGATGGACAGGAAATCATGTGTTTCAAGGTCTTGCCCCAGGCTACCGTTCTATAAAATCTTATCCCCGTCATGCCAAACCGTATTTGCCTCATTTTGTAGGTGGGCATGGACAGGAAACGGTGGGAGCTGCCGTGAAATTTGCGCAAGAAGGCTTTGATGGGATTATTCAAATTTTCCCTTTAACTTGTATGCCTGAGATTGTGGCGGCAAGTATTTTACCTAAAGTTCAAGAAGCTTATAAGGTGCCGATTATGACTCTAATTATCGATGAACATACCGGCCAGGCAGGGGTACAAACCCGTTTAGAAGCGTTTGTCGATTTGCTAGAAAGATCAAACCTTCAAACCCTTCAACGAGAAACTAGACAAAGAAGAGGGGATGTGCTGAGTGTTGGGGGACGATAGATATTTCCTAGGGGTTGACGTTGGGTCAGTTAGTACAAATATTGTTTTGTTGCGGTCGGATAACACGGTAAAAGAAGCACTATACTTAAGAACACAGGGGCGCCCCATGCAAACGATTCAAGAAGGAATTAAACAGTTAAGATCTAAAATGGGGAACTCAGCTGAGATTATAGGGGTCGGAACCACGGGAAGTGCGCGCCAGCTTGCAGCCACCTTGTTAGGGGCGGATGTCGTTAAAAACGAAATAACTGCTCATGCTGTGGCAGCTTCGCGGGTGAATCCTGAGGTGCAAACGATTCTGGAAATCGGAGGTCAGGATTCGAAAATTATTATTCTTCGAGATGGCGTTGTATCTGACTTTGCTATGAATACGGTCTGTGCAGCCGGAACGGGGTCCTTTCTTGATCAACAGGCCGCGCGGTTGGGTATTCCCATTGAGGAGTTTGGCCCTCTGGCCCTGCAAGCAAAGCATCCGGTGCAGATTGCTGGGCGTTGTTCAGTGTTTGCGGAATCGGATATGATTCACAAACAACAGCTAGGGCATTCACTCTCGGATATTTTAGCGGGGCTGTGTCAGGCGATGGTGCGGAATTATCTGAACAATGTAGGCAAGAACAAAGACATACAGGGTCCAATCTTCTTCCAAGGAGGAGTGGCCGCAAACCCTGGAATATGTAAAGCATTTGAAGTGGAGTTAGGACTACCAGTGATCGTGCCAGAACATTATGGTGTCATGGGTGCGCTAGGGGCTGCGTACTTAGCCCAAGAGAAAGTGGGAATGAGATCTGAGACATCGACACGATTCCGGGGTTTACATTTGGCTGAGACTCAATTTCAAGCCAATAGCTTCGAATGTTCTGGGTGTGCCAATCGGTGTGAAATTGTGGAAATTAAGCAGGATGGAACAAATTTGGCGAGGTGGGGAGACCGATGTGGGAAGTGGTCGGTTGAAGTCGCTAACAGTGATGGAATTGTTCTAACGGGACATCAGGGGGAACAACAACGGGGAGCATAGATAACAAACAAATAGCTAAAAATATATTTTGACCTTCGCCAAGATGTCTGATATACTAAATGAAATTTAATAATGCCTCATCTCTTTGGAGGTGCGGTAGAGGCGCGAATGACAAGAGTACTGTGGTGTAAGTTGCGGAAACTGATGAGCCCATGGGAAAGGAAATTTCGCCGAAGCCCAAAAATTCGCAGTTTTTGGCGCTGGGCCTGGAGTGAAGAACTGCAGGACTGTCATACAATGTTAAAGAAAAACATTGTATGGAGAGCTACTCCCAACAGGAGAAGAGGGTCATGTTACGTGCACCTTGTACGGTAACAGAGGACCTCCTTCTGTTGCCGTTTTTATTTTTTAGTATCTCTATAGTAACTGATTAGGAAAAGGGAGGAAAAAAGATGAGGTTGCACGGTACACAACTAGTAAATGGACAGGGCCATTTGGAAATTGGAGGATGTGACACTGTAGAATTGGCTAAGCAATTTGGAACGCCCCTCTATATTATGGACGAAGCCCAGGTTCGAAACATTTGTCGACAGTATCACAGTTCGTTTGTGGAAGGCCTGAAAAATACGGAGGTTATTTATGCCTCAAAAGCGTTTTCGACGCTGGCCATGTGCAGAATTATTGATGAAGAAGGTTTGGGGTTAGATGTTGTCTCAGGGGGAGAACTCTATACCGCCCTGCAAGCCAATTTTCCAGCTGCGCACATCTACTTTCAT
>JAJYAS010000388.1 GCA_021779415.1 Bacillota bacterium | reverse complement strand
AGGGCTTTTATTCATACGAGTGAAACTAGGGACACTTACCAAAGTATTGGAAACAATGACTTGGCAACTGGCTTTAGTATATCAGGCGCATGATTTTACTGGTTGCTAGAGATTTGACAGAAAGGAATGTGGGAGGTGATGAGATGGAAGTAACTCAGGAAGAGCTTAATATTCTCAAACAAACGATACGCAACTTCATGATGAAGGAAGTTGAGCCATTAGCCCAACTGATGGAAGAAGAGGACAAAATCCCACGGAGCTTACTCGATAAAGCTGCTGAAATCGGCTTGTTCGGACTGAGCACACCCCAAGAGTATGACGGCTTGGGTGCAGGAATGGTCGGTAAAGTCATGATTTATGAAGAATTAGGTCGTGGTCCTAATTGCTTTACATCGGTCATTGGGTGTCACAATGGAATTGGAAGCGTCGGAATTGTGGAATGTGGCAATGAAGAGCAAAAACAGCGCTACCTGCCAAAGATAGCTTCAGGAGAATTAATTGGAGCATTTGCACTGACTGAAGCGTCAGCTGGCTCAGACCCAGGTAGCTTGAAAACGACAGCAGTGTTAAAGGGAGATAAGTATATCCTAAACGGTACAAAGCAGTTCATAACAAACGGTGATATTGCGGATCTCTTCACTGTAATGGCCGTGACGGATAAGAGTAAGGGGAGTAAGGGAATTACTTCGTTCCTCGTTGAACGTAACTTCAAAGGTTTTACGGTGGGTAAAAATGAGAAGAAAATGGGGTTACACGGTTCCCAAACGGCAGAACTTATCTTTGAAGACTGTGAAGTACCTGTGGAGAACATCCTAGGTGAGCTAGGGCAAGGATATGTGAACGCTCTTAGAATTTTGGCGAATGGAAGGGCCGGTCTGGCTGCTAGAAATCTCGGTTCTTGCCAGAAACTATTGGAAATAAGTATGAGATATTCATTACAACGTGTGCAATTCGGTAAACCAATCTTTGAAAACCAGATTATACAGCACTATTTAGCAAATATGGCCATTGAAATTGAAGCCTTAAGAAGCTTAACCTATGATGTTGCTCACAAAATTGACCGAGGAGAGAAAGTAATCAAAGAGGCGGCTATCGTGAAAGCCTTTGGTTCGGAAGTGTATGGCCGGGTAGCTGATTTAGCGGTTCAGATTCATGGCGGTATGGGATATATGCGAGAATGCGAAGTGGAACGATACTATCGTGATGCAAGAATTGCTCGTATTTATGAAGGAACTTCAGAAATCCAACGCAATATTATTGCAGCTCAGTTGAGAAAAGAATTCGCTTTATAGATTGAAGGAGGATAAGAAGGATGCAAGAGGCAGTTATTGTTGAAGGCGTACGTACTGCGATTGGACGAGTCGGTGGTACGTTAAAACAAGTCGAGGTTGATTACCTAGCGGCCAAGGTGATCAGGGAAGTACTTAGTCGCAGCGGTATTTCGGGTCAGATGGTCGACGAGGTTATCTTAGGTCATACCAAACAAAGCTCCGATAATCCGAATGTAGCCCGTTTAGCATTATTGAGAGCGGAGATGCCTGAAGACGTACCCGCTTATACGGTACATCGTCAGTGTGGATCCGCGCTAACTGCCGTTAATAATGCCGTTATGTCAATTTGGGCAGGGGCTTCAGAGTTAATTTTGGCAGGTGGAGTAGAAAGCATGAGTACTGCTCCCTACTATCTGAGAAACGCTCGTTACGGATATAGGATGGGTAATGCTGAAATTCTTGATTCCAATACAGAAAGTCAACCTCGTTGCCAGCCTATTGAACAATATGGACACTTGACGATGGGAATGACGGCAGAGAACTTGGCGGTGAAGTATAATATCAGTCGCCAAGAACAAGATGAGTTTTCGTTACAGAGTCAAGAACGGGCTTTGCACGCCATCGAGACTGGATTGTTCAAAGCAGAAATTCTCCCTTATGAGGTACAAGAGAAAAAGACAATCAAGATATTCGATACCGATGAGCATCCACGTGTAACCACCATGGCGCAGTTAGGAAAATTAGCCCCTGTCTTTAAAGAAGGCGGAACGGTGACGGCGGGCAATTCAAGCGGGCGTAATGATGGAGCCGCGGTTGTGATGATTACAACTGCAGAAAAAGCCCAAGCGTTAGGCGTAAAACCCCTTGCGAAAATTATTGGCCTAGGAGCAAAAGGAGTACCCCCTCAATATATGGGTATCGGACCTGTCCCGGCAACGCAAGCAGCGCTTAAAATGGCTGGATTAGCATTAGAGCAGATTGATTTGATTGAGCTGAATGAGGCTTTCGCAGCTCAGTCTTTAGCTGTGGTCCAAGAGCTAGGACTTGATTTAGCCAAAACCAATGTTAATGGAGGCGCTATAGCGCTTGGGCATCCATTGGGTGCAACCGGTGCGATCATCTTAATCAAATTAATTAATGAATTGAGACGCACTGGGAAGAGATACGGCTTAGCGACCATGTGTATCGGCGGTGGTCAAGGAATTTCAACGGTTGTTGAGAACTTGGCTTTTTAGACAAAGAAAATAACCAATGCCTTGATTCCTAGTGGGAAGAAGTTGGGAGGGATAAAATTGGAATATAGATATAATATGCGTGACTTGAAGTTTATTTTAAAAGAGTGGTTACCCACCGAAGAAGTGTTAAACTTTGACCGCTTCAAAGATAGTTACAGTATTGATGATGTCGATTCGATCCTGACGGAAGCTTATAAAGTAGCCCGTGAGGTCGTAAGTCCTATCAATGCTGAAGGCGACAAGAATCCGGTTAAATTCGAAAACGGTGTGGTTACCAGTCCTCCAGGGTATAAAGAAGTCTTTCAATTTATCCAGAAAAATGGTTGGGGTTCCAGCAGTGAATGTGAACTTGAGGGCGGAATGCCATTAATGTTATTTAAAGCTGCTAGTGAACCAATTGGGGCGGCTTGTCCGGCGATGGGCTCGAACATCAAACTTACGACTGGTGCAGCAAATCTAATCCTTGATTTCGGGACCAAGGCAGATAAGTCAAGATTCCTGCCTAAGATGCTCAGCGGAGATTGGCAGGGAACTATGAATCTGACAGAACCTTCAGCGGGCTCGGATGTGGGAGATGCGCTCACAAAATCCTATCCTACGGAAGACCCAAGAATTTGGAAAATTAAAGGGACTAAAATGTTTATTACAGCGGGTGATGGTTCAATCTGTGAAAACACCATTCATATGGTCTTAGCACGTCCACCGCAGGGAACCAAAGGTTCTGCTGGCTTGGGACTTTATATTGTACCTAAGATCTGGGTCAATGCGGAGGGCAGTCTTGGAAAACCGAACGATGTTACCACAATTGCAGTCGAACATAAGATGGGACTTAATGGTTCGGCAACTTGTATGTTGAATTTTGGGGAAAATGATGGATGCTATGGAATTATGGTGGGACCAGCACCCGATGAAAGGGGTCGCTCCAAAGGCTTAGCCATGATGTTTAATATGATGAACGAATCCCGCATTGGCACCGGGCATAATGCCAATAATCAAGCGTCGGAAGCCTATGCTTTAGCATCCCAATACACTGTTGACCGTACCCAAGGCTACATTAAAGGTGAACGAGTACCCATCATTAAGCATGCTGATGTCAGAAGAATGCTTATGGATATGAAAGCTCATACCGAAGGTATAAGAGCTATGATTTATAAGGGTTTTTATAATCTGGATGTTGCCAATAACTCACAGGATAAGGAAAAAGCCAAAGAGTGCGCAGATATAGCTGCCATATTAACCCCCTTGATCAAATGTTATGGAAGTGAAACTGCCGCTTTGATGACTGCTGAGGCTATTCAATGTCTGGGCGGGGTAGGATACACAAAAGATTACCCAGTTGAGCAATACTTGCGGGATTCTAAGATATTAACGATCTGGGAAGGCACCTCATTTATTCATGCCAATGATCTTGTAGGGCGAAAAATGACCATGAAGAACGGTGAACCGTTTCGAAAGTGGATGGAAAGCATTAAGGCTTTCATTGACTTGAATCACAACACTGCAGGACTTAAAAAAGAATTTGCAACCCTCGAAAAAGCCTATCAAGCAGCGGAAGAGGTTTGGCAGACGATCGGATCCTGGCAAGCAGACAAGGAGGAAAAACGTGAGCTGATCAATCTGTATGCTCTGAGAACCTTGTTCGTTTTTGCCCAATTATATGTCGCCATGTGTCTGATGGATCAGGCGGTCGTAGCGAGCGATAGACTTGACAGATTAAGTGATGACCATTTTGATCGTAACTTTTACAAGGGTAAAGTGGCCAGCGCGCGTTACTATGTTAACAACTCGTTGCCTAATGTGTTTACGATTGCCGGAATCATCAAAAATGCTGATAATACAGTTCTAGAAATACCTGAAGAAATCCTCATTGTGTGAAAAAGAAACAATGAAGGAAGGATTAAAAGAGTGCATGGATTATGCTGTACGCACACATTATTCTGTCATGAGGTAGAATTTACTGCTTTATTTTGAAA
>JAJYAS010000387.1 GCA_021779415.1 Bacillota bacterium | reverse complement strand
AAGGCCTACCATTGTTTTTGCAGCGTAGCAGAAATCGAAGAGGAACGCCAAAAGCAACGGCAAGCAGGTATGCCCTTTCGTTATCAGGGAAAATGCAGGAACTTATCCCCCGAGGAAGTTCAAGACCGACTGAAGCGGGGGCTCCCCTCCGTGATCCGGATGAAAGTACCGGACGCAGGTCAAGTTGTTGTTGAAGATATTATTAGAGGAACAGTATGCTTTGAATCGGAGCAATTCGATGATTTTATTATCATAAAATCGGATGGTTCACCTGCTTATAATTTCGCATGTGTTGCGGATGATCATGCCATGCAAATTAGTCATGTTATTCGGGCTGAGGAACATTTATCGAATACACCCAAGCAGTGTCTTATTTATCGTGCCTTGGGATACGAGATCCCCTTGTTTGCTCACTTATCCATGATTTTAGCACCAGATCGTAGTAAGTTAAGCAAAAGACACGGCGCAACCGCTGTGGGTGAATTCCAAGAGATGGGTTGTCTTCCTGAAGCCTTAGTTAACTATTTGACGCTTTTGGGATGGTCTCCAACAGGGGAACAAGGTGAACTAATTTCTAAAGATCAAACCATTCCTTCCTTTTCACTCGAAAAAGTTTCCAAAACCGCCGCTGTGTATGATGTTCAAAAACTAATATGGCTTAATGGGCAATATATGACCATCTATGATTTAGATAGCCTGACACTACAAGCTATACCATTTTTCATTCAGGCGGGTCTAATCAGTAACAGCGAGGCGGAAGAAAAGCGAGAGTACATCCGTTACGTCGTCAACACGGTAAGGGAAAGAGTAAGAACCCTAGGAGAACTGGCGGAAGCGAGCCGTTACTTTTTTCAAGACGTTGGTTCCTATGATGAAAAAGGTTTCGAGAAGTACTTTGTTAAACAAGAAGGTGTGGAGGTTTTGCTCACCAAGGGCAGAGAATGTTTGAATACCCTAAAACAATTTGATGTAGAAAGCGTTGAAAGGGCTTATCGCCAGTTAATGGATGAACTAAAGATTAAAGGCGGTTTGATTATCCACCCTACAAGATTAGCGTTAACCGGTCGTACTGTTAGCCCTGGTCTGTTTGACGTCATGGCTCTATTAGGAAAAAGGAAATGCTTAGAACGCTTAGATAAAGCTATTGAATTGATTCGGAAGAATATTTAGAAATGACTAGAAAACTAGCGATGTGCCTAAAACTAATTGAAACAAGATTTAAGAAATGGTAAGATACTAATTATTTCACTGAATATTATGTAATAATTTGCAAAATTATTTAGTAAGTTTGCTCATAAAAATATGGTATTTATTCCGTTATCGACTAGCTAATGTGCGGACGGCATCCACAGCAAATCCCGTTTCTTCTAGTGTGTTGAAATGCGAGAAAGAAAACCGGAGGGAGCCGGATAGGTTGAGCCCTTCATGCATCAAGGGTGCACAATGTGCCCCCGCGCGCACCGCGATGCCGTATTTCTCAAAAAGTAGACCGGCGACTTGAGCGGAATCATACCCCTCGATATTGAGAGAGACTATGGGTGTGCGGAGAGGCGCAGCCAAATCGCCATAGAGCGTAACACCGGGAGTATCCGCAAGCGAATGTGCAAACAGGCGCGCCAGTGTATCCGCCTGGTTGTGGATTGCCGATAGTCCAGTGGATTGTATATATTGTACACCAGCCAATAATCCTGCGATCCCGTGTGCATTTTGCGTACCAGCTTCCAGCGCATCGGGCAATTCCTGGGGATGTTTGTAGTCGAAGGAATGATGTCCGCTTCCTCCGACATACAGGGATTCGGGCAGGTAATCGGGTCCTAAACAGAGCCCGCCGGTGCCTTGCGGACCGAAGAGGGATTTATGACCTGTAAAGCAAAGTGCTGATATGTTTTTCATGTTGATAGGCAAAAGTCCAGCGCTTTGTGAGGCGTCTACAATGAAGTGCACGCCACGCGCTGCACATAATTCACCGACAGACTGGATATCGAATACGTTGCCCGTGACATTGGAAGCATGCGTAAGGACCACGGCCCCAGTATCTGGCCGGATGGCAGAGGAAATTGCTTCGGTCGAAATGCATCCTAAGATGTCACAAGGGACAATGGTATAATTATCTTGCCTGTATATGGGCCGCAGTACCGAATTGTGCTCTGCGGCGGTTGTGACGATATGGCCCTTGATTCCGGCAATGGCGATGTTTAAGGCGACAGTGGCATTGGGTGTGAATACAACGCGCATGGGGTCATCACTCAGCCCAAAGAGCGAGGCCAAGGCTATCCGTGCTTCCATCAACATACGGAGGGCGTCAAGTGCTGGTGTATGCGCTCCGCGTGAAGCGTTGCCAAACGTATCCATGGCTCGCAAGACAGCTTCCTTGACGCAATCAGGTTTTTTAAGAGTTGTAGCGGCGTTGTCCAGATAAATCATTTTTTCTCCAATCTGTACGCAGTGGTTATTTTATATTAGTATAATGCAAATATCCGTGTTAAGGAAGGGATTCCCATGATGAGTTTATTGTCAAACTGTACGTCGGGTGGCTGCGGGGCCAAGATTGGTCCGGGCGAGTTATCCAAGGTGTTGTCCGGTATGCCTGTTTTTGGCGACCCTAAGCTTTTGGTTGGCTTTGATGCATCGGATGATGCTGCCGTTTATCAAATTGATCAGGACACTGCCATTGTTTCTACTGTTGATTTTTTCTCACCGATGGTGGATGATGCCCGCTCGTTTGGTCGAATCGCAGCTGCTAATGCCTTGAGCGATGTATATTCCATGGGTGGTACACCACTTTTTGCCCTGAATCTCGTTTGTTATCCTGAGAGAATGGAACTAGACGCCTTAGGTGAAATATTATTAGGCGGCGCGGAAAAGATCCAAGAGGCGGGAGCGGTACTTTGCGGCGGCCATTCTATCTATGACAAAGAGCCGAAATATGGGCTGGCGGTCACCGGACGTCTCGACCCGAAACGAATCTGGCGTAATAATACACCAGCTCCGGGGGATCGACTGATCCTTACAAAACCGCTCGGCATTGGCATTGTCATGGCTGCGCTGCGTGGAGAAATGGCTGATGAACAAGCAGTTCAGGCAGCGATTTCTTCCATGCAGCGGCTCAACAAGTATGCGGCGGAGAAAATGCACAGTTTTCCGATCAGTGCTTGCACGGATATCACGGGTTTCGGACTGTTAGCCCATGCAAGGGAAATGGCAGGGGAAGCCACATCGTTGGTATTATATAGTTCGGAGTTGCCGTATATCCCCCAGGCTTATACGTATGCCGGGGAGTATCTGATAACTGCGGCTGCACAGCGCAACCGCAATCACATGCAGGGCTTCGTGGAGCTTGGCGGTACACCGTTTGCCTTGCAGGAATTGATGTTTGATCCGCAAACCTCTGGAGGGCTGTTTCTTAGTGCCCCGAAATCCTGTGCGCAAGAGCTGTTAAGTGCCATTCAAGAAGTGGAACCACAGGCTAGAATCGTAGGAGAAGTGCTCCTGCCACAAAATTTACCGATTTTAGTACGCTAAGGAGGAATATTCATGAATAACATTGATTGTATTGGACAGGTCTGCCCTATACCGGTCATACGAGCAAAAAAAGCGCTGGAGGGCTTGGGCGAAGCGGGTGGCGTGGTAGCTGTTTTAGTAGACAACGACATCGCGCGGCAAAATCTTCAAAAGATGGCAACCGGTCTGGGTTATCAAAGCGAGTATGAGCAGAGAGAAAACGGCAATATCGAAGTTACCATCGTTGCAGGAGAAGGATGCGCTGTGGAAAGCTGTGCGACAGACGGAGATTCGGGGCTCGTCGTCGCTATCGGCCGGGATACCATGGGGGAGGGCAGCCAAGAGTTAGGCCAAATACTGATCAAAGGTTTCATCTATGCACTAAAGGAGCTTGCGCCGCCGCCCACACATATTTTGTTTTTCAATTCGGGGTCATACCTTACCAGCAGTAATTCTAACAGCTTGGAAGACTTGCGCGCTCTGGAAGCAGCGGGAACGGTTATCCTGACCTGTGGTACCTGCACTAATTATTACGAAATTACGGAGAAGCTCGGGGTCGGTGAGATCGCCAACATGTACGGCATCGTTACAGCTATGGCTGGGGCGAAGCGGCTTATCAATATTTAGGAGGCTATCTGTGTCTTATATTCTTACGTTTACCAACACACATGCGGCTATTTTTGCCGAAAAGGCGCTTTTGCAGGCTGAGTACTCGGTAGGGGTGATGCCATTGCCGTCCGGCATCAAAGCTGGTTGCGGCATCGCGCTTCGGGTAGTCGATTATATTGCGTCAAATGCGCTTTTGAAGGAGAACAACATAGTTGTGTCAGCTGTCTATCAAGCATCGGCAAATGTACATGGTACAGTGTACAGCCAGGTGACGCTATGAAGGGCTAGCAAAATGAAAAACCAAAATGCGTAAACTGTGTGAAAGATATTATTTAGAATGCTGAGAGTCTTGTTCAGCAGATGTAAGTCAAAATTA
>JAJYAS010000386.1 GCA_021779415.1 Bacillota bacterium | reverse complement strand
CGATCTTTGACATTTGATCAGACACTCTATAGCAGGCGGCAGGTATTAAGTCTGGGGAGAAAGACTCTGTTAGTGCTAGGTATAGGTTGTCTTTACCCTGTCAGTCACTATTTAAGAGCTAAAGAAAACCAACTGGCTGTGGCCCGTATTGCCAGTAGTGAGATGCCCTTGAAGATTCATTGGCAACGATTAGGGCAAACCCGCTTTTGGTTGCGGCAAGGAAACGATGGGGTAGAGGGGATGTGGGCCAGTTGCACTCATTTGGGGTGTGAGGTGAGCTACAACTCTGAACAGGAGCTGTGGCTTTGTCCCTGCCACGGCAGCCGCTTCAACAGGGATGGGCAACCTGTACAAGGTCCTGCGGTGAACCCCTTGGCGCGCGCGGAAGTGCAGGAGAAAGACGGTTTTTATCTTACTAGTCAGAAAGTATAAGTGCAACTAAGGCTTCCGCCGGCGTCTGAAGGCTAATAAGAAGGCTAATACGTGCGAAGACAGTGTCTGCAAGAATGGCTAATCCGTGCGAAGACAGTGTCTTCGTGTGTGTGTGTGTGTGTGTGTGTGGGCGCCAGCCAAGTTTTCTTTACCGTGCACTAGAAAGGCAGCAGGGAAGGCAATTTTGATTAAGCTGGATAGGGAGAATTAGATGAGTAAGCAAGGGACCAAATCCTTTATGGAACATATTCGCCCACGACAAATTAAGGCGGGCGCTCTGCGGCTGAGAGCCACATTCTGTTTAGGTGGATTTTCTTTTTTGGCCTTTATTGTCTTGACGATAACAGGTGTGTTACTCTTGTTTTATTACCAGCCTGGAGATAGGGCTTTTGCGTCTATGAGTGAACTAAATTCCGTTCTCCCTTACGGGGGATTCGTGCGATCCCTGCATTTCTGGGCAGGTCAAATGATGGTGATCAGCGTTTTTTTACATATGGTACGAGTGGTATGGTCGAGGGCTTACCGCCCTTTACGCGAGCTTAATTGGATTACAGGGGTAGTGCTTTTTGGCTTGACAGTGATCTTAGATTATTCTGGTTATTTGCTCCGGGGGGGGCAAGAAAGCGGGGCCGCTGCAACGGTTGGACAATCTCTGTTCAGATCGTTACCAGGGGGACAAGCTTTGGCAACCGTTTTTTTTGGGCAACCATCCCCCCTCAATGGCAGTACCTTAAATATGTTTGTCTGGCACGCTTTTATATTGGCGGGTGCAGTTGGCTTTTTGCAGATGTTTCATTTTTGGAGGATCCGACGAGGCGGCGGAGTGCGGCCTTTGTAAGGGGACGCACTGTCTGAGATGAGGAACATGATTAGGATAAAACGAACGTGCTCTGGACATGAGGGGAGAATAGATGGACCTAAGAGAAGGGGACAGGACTCAAGTGTCAGCAGAAGTTGAACAGAGCGGACGCCCGGAAAAAGTACCACTGATCGAGCTACAGGTGAGGGAGTACATTGGCACTTTTCTTTGGTTGGGTTTTTTATTGGCATTGACGGCTAGTGTGAAAGTACCTTTAGATAGCTCGCCGAAGGCGGCGGCGGTAAGCATCTCCAAAGCCCCCTGGGTATTTGGGGCAATTCAGTGGCTGTTACAACAGTGGCCGGCGTGGCTGAGTGGGTGGGCATTACCTCTTCTGTCTATGGCGGTGCTATTAACCCTGCCTTGGTGGGGGCAAAAAGTGGGCAAAAAGTGGGCTTGGATAATTTTCCTGATCCTAAGTTTGGTTTGGGTAGGATTAACTTTCTTATATATGTTTATGGCGTAAAGGAGGATCTTACAGTATGACCAAACGTTGGCGTTTAATAATACTTCTGGGGTTAGCAATTAGTTTTTGCCTCATCATGTTTTTCTTGGCGATAAACTCGTTTAGTTCTTCCCCGTGGCAGGATTGGCAAACAAAGTATTTTCAAGCGCAGATTAAAGAACTTCAGGGAACTATGTCCACGGTTCAAGGAACAGAGCAAGTAAAGAAATTTGAACAGGAAATTAAAGTGTGGCAGGAAAAGAAGCCTGCTATACAGGAGATACACCTATCGAGCGGTCGTGTTGAACGTTGTACTACGTGTCATATAGGGCTTGAAGAAATTTCGGCTTCTCATCCCAGCGATAGTATTGGTTGTACAGCTTGTCATGGAGGGAATGCCTTGTCCGTGGAGGAGAAGACTGCCCATGAGGGGATGTATGGCGGGGGTCACCCGGGTCAGTTAGAGGTGTCTCGCCTGAGTTGCGGCGGGAGCTCGGAAGTAGGGCAATGCCATAGTGGAAATCGACAAGGGGCCGACAACCAAGTGGATTTGCTGACGACTGCCTTAATGGCCAGCAAAGGGGGTGAACTCTCTATGACCAGGTACATGCATGGCTTGGACATCCCACCGCGGGTCTTACTAAAACCTGGGGAGACGGCTGAAGATGTACAAACTCCGTTTAACCATCGTGTTGAAGAACCGAAATTTCAGCAGAACTGTTTGGCAGTTTGCCACTTAAACGGGGGAAAATTACCGGGGCAAGAAGTCCAAGCCAACGGGTGTGAAAGTTGTCATGTGCTAAGCAATCCAAAACACACTTATCAGGGGAAGGATGTCACGATACCCCAGTCAAAAACAGGGTATGGAATATCTCACCGTCTGACTGTGCAAATCCCTTACACCCAGTGTAATCAATGTCATAATCAGGGAACTTATAAGATCGACACGATGGATTTTATTCCGCGCCAGGATTTAGACCGTGTTAAATCTTCACCACCCCCGGACAAAGAAAGTCTCGAGTCACGCTGGCAGAATGTTTATTCCCCAGGATTGGTCTTTACTAAATGCGAAGTCAACTTGGACTGTGTAGATTGCCATACCCGCAAGGAGACCATGGGGGACGGAGAGATGTACTACTCGGAATGGAAAGCGTTGAAACTTCAATGTCTCGACTGTCATGGGACTAAGGCTAGCAAGCCAATAGAGTGGAAGATAACGGACAAATCCGATATGGCCTGGGCGGAAGCTCGCATCAATCCGTTTTTTCCACCTCTTAAAATGGGTGATGTCATTCTTAAGACAGCCAAGGGAGAGGAATTAGCTTATGTCCGTCAAGAAGAGGGCAAATGGTTCAATTATCGTAAAACGAATGGGGAAAAATATTTAATTCCACAGGTTATTGACAGTCAATGTCGCCAGGACCCAGATAAACAGTCTTCCGAGGACTGCCATAAATGCCATGATGTTTCGAAGGATAAACCTTCTACGGGAGGAAAATGAGATCATGGGTTCAATTGCAATAGTGAACTATTGTTAGTTCATAATCAAAAAATGAGCGAGAACCAAAGTTTAATTAATTGAATTTTAAAGTGACGAGCTATACAATATTAATATATGCTTAATAACATGAAAAACAATAATAATCTAAATAGCATTAATAACCTAAAAGAACGTTAATAGCCGAAGGAAATTAATAGCCAAAGGAACATTAATGCCCTAAGGAACATCAATAGCCTAAATAGCCTAAATAGTCTTAAAGGCCTTAATAGCCCTAAAAGCCTTAATAGCCTTAATAGCCTTAATAGCATAGAGGACGGTGAAATTGTATTGGATAGTAACCAACTTAAAATCTTTTGTATGGTAACGCGCCAACAAAGCTTTTCTAAAGCCGCTAAATTGTTGCATATGAGTCAACCGGCTGTTAGCACGCATATCAAAAATTTAGAAGAATATTACCAAGGGCAATTGCTCACCCGAACTCCACAGGGTGTGATGCTTACCAAGGCTGGCGAAGTTTTTTATAACTATGCACTAAAGATCCTTGACCTGCAAGACGAAATGGAGCAACAAATCGAAACTGTGTTTAAGCATGAAAACAATCAAGTGGTGATAGGTGCAAGTACCACTATTGGAAATGTTTCGCTTCCTTGCTCGATTTATTTGTTTAAAGAACAATACCCAGAGGTCGAGCTTTGCTTAAATATTGCCAATGCCGAAGAGGTTCTGAGTATGGTTAGGTCTGATGTCGTTGATCTCGGTGTTGTTGAAGGAGACTCGGAGTCTTCTACCCTTAAAGCGATTCATGTTACTTCAGACGAATTAGTACTTATTGTCCCTCCTCAGCATCCCGCTGAAGGAGACGTTATTTCCCTTCAAGACTTCCTCAAACAACCTCTCATTATGAGAGAAGACGGATCAGGCACGCGGAAGATTTTGGAAAGCGCTTTAGCTCGCCATGGCTATTCTGTGAATCAACTGAATGTGATCACTGAGATGAAGAATATCTATGCCATTAAATCTGCCGTTGAAGCTGGACTGGGGGGATCGGTGATGCCCTTGCTAGCGGTTCGCAAAGAAGCGTATACGGGAACGCTTAAAGTGCTAAGGATTATCGACATGGATATGCCTCTGATTTTTAATATTGTTTATCCTAATAGTCGCCCACTTACAACTAAGGCAAAGCAGTTTATTAAATTCCTCACGAATCCTGAAGAAAGCTGCCTTTGTTAAAAAAACAGAACGGATTTTAA
>JAJYAS010000385.1:3875-4493 GCA_021779415.1 Bacillota bacterium | reverse complement strand
CATAAAGTTGGTCTCATTCCCATGGTGGGCGCAACCGTGGTCACTGAATTGACCGCCTTGGAAACGCTCTACGATGTTGAAGCCCGTTGCATCGCTTCAGGTGGGGTCGATGGCTCGGAGGGCGCTGTTACGATTGCTATTGAAGGACTTGATGAAGAAATTCAACGAGCTATCCGAGACATCAAGTCTTTGAAAGGAGAGCCCCAAGTTACTGTTCTATAAATACACAGTCTTTTTCTCTTTATAGTAAATATTGAAAAAAGACATTGTCATAGCCGAAACCATAACTTATGTAAAGTCAAAAAGGGACTGAAACATATCTTCACTTTTGAAGTTTGTTTCAGTCCCTTTGTATTCACGACTCTAAAAAACAATTTAAATATTAATCACTCTTCGAATTCGTATAATCCCCTTTCGGTTCCCTTGGGGGACGCGGACCAAAGAATTGAAAATAATGGCATTCCAGCCGTCCGGTATAGAGTTTACGACTCTTGTCCCAGCGACGACCAATTAATCGTTCCGGGAATTGGTGAGTGGTAAGCATGTGAAGGGACCAGTTTTCCAAACGATTAAATGTTTCCCCAAGTTCAAGATAGAGTCCTTCAACCTCTTTGACAT
>JAJYAS010000385.1:0-3865 GCA_021779415.1 Bacillota bacterium | reverse complement strand
CTCCGTAAGGTGGATTAGCAATCATATGCCCATATTTAAACCTAGATCGCACCTCTGCAACGGGTAGCCGTTGAAAGCGAATTACATCATCTACCCCCGCCTCTATGGCATGAGTACGAGCCAAAGCCAGTGCTTTGGGATCGATATCCGAACCATAGATATGCAAAGGTACGCTGCGATCCCAAAGATCGAGCGCTTCCTGCCAAGCTTCTTGCCAGAGTACTTTAGGGATATTGGGCCATTTCTCGGCTGCAAAGTTACGCTTGAGGCCCGGTGCCCGATTTTGAGCTATAAAGGCCGCTTCGATAGGAATAGTCCCTGTCCCACAAAAAGGATCTATTAAGGCGCGGTCCTTATGCCAAAAGCTAAGTTGAATCATTGCCGCTGCCAAAGTTTCTTTAAGCGGTGCTTGTCCTGCAAGTTGACGGTACCCGCGTTTGTGAAGACCCAACCCTGATGTGTCAATAGTTAACGTAACCATATCATTTAGCAGTGCGACTTCTATTTGATAACGGGGTCCCGTCTCTTCAAACCAACTTCGTCCATAGGTTTCCTTGAGGCGTTCAACAATGGCCTTTTTAACAATGGCCTGGCAATCGGAAACACTAAAAAGTTTCGATTTAATAGATTTCCCTTGAACTGGGAAGTTCGCATCCTCCGGAAGCCATTCCTCCCAAGGTAGTGCTTTGGTTTGCTGGAAAAGCTCTTCAAATGTCAGGGCTTTAAATGAGCCAAGTTTAAGTAGTATACGGTCAGCACTGCGTAGCCAGAGGTTTGTCCGGCATATTCCCAGTTCGTCAGTAATTAATAAAACTCTACCGTTTTCGACAATTAAATCTTCATACCCAAGGTTTTTCAGTTCACGGGCCACAATGGATTCTAAACCAAAAGCGGCAGTTGCAATCAGCTCGATTTTTGCCATTTGGATTCAACCTCTCTTAAATCAGACGAAATTCCACTTATTGATCCTAATTAATATAGTTATATCTTATCAGTATCTTGTACTATCATAAGTGGTATAAGCTCAAATGGCAAGTTTGATAATGACGAATGGAAGAACGAATGTTCTCTCACCTTAATCTTTCATGCGCCGAACGAAAACCCTTGCCATCGCTATAGCCTTTTGCATAGGCGACCCGACCGGCCGAGCTTTCCGCTCTCGTATGCTGAGTCGACTGACCACGCTTTAAGTCCAGGTCTTGATAGGTTTGATTAACCAATTCATCCTTTGTAAGAACCAGTCCCCATCCCTCCGTGCTCACTTGCTCAGAATACTGGGCCTCTAAACCTGAGATCCAGCCCTCAACATAATTGTTACGAACTTTTCTTTGATGAGAAATACTTGGGCGAACTCCCTCTCGCAGAACATAGTCCTTACGAAACCCCTTCATAAACTCATCTGCTCCTAGCTTTATATAATCAGCCGCAAAGGAAAATGCAATAATAGCAATTTCTGCATCCTGTTTCAGACCGATGAAGGCTAACCTAGTGTAGCCCTTGCATTTATTCAGATAAGAATAACACCTAAAGTTCTGTCCAATGACTCTGCCGAGGCTTTTTTTCCACCAGGACAGTTTTTCAAATTCCGTAGCATAATCATTAAGCACCGCTTTTGGCTCAATCCGATCCGTTTTGTCGGACATTTCAACTTCATCAATCCCATTTTCCGCCATAAACCGTTGTGCCATAAGAAGTGCGGTCTGTGCTTCATTACTATCAGGGTCGCCCCCATTTCTCGCCAGATTTAATAATGCCCGCACTTTATGTAGAATTTTCTCGGTCACAGCCATACGCACACCTCTTCTTACATATTCTCCTCCTCAGAGACTATCCTCTTCTTTAACTGTTAAACTTACCGTCATTACTTCTAGCAATTCTCTAGTATCACTAATTTCCGATAGACTGTCACCTGAAAGTTCCTTGCTTTGTACTACCCATTCTCCATCTCCATTCTTATAAAGAACACGTTTGTTCTCTACTATTTCCCAAGTGTTTTCAAGAATGTTCTCTGCTGATTGCTCTCGTAATGAATCTTTCATCAGTTCGACCAAGTGGTTTCGCATTGACTCGTCATAATCTGTTAGAGCGACATTCATATAGGCGCCAATTGTTTTAACCATTCCATAATCCCCCGCTCGCTTAAACCATCTGTGCCAAAAATTCTTGCATCGCCCTATTAACCCGTTCCGGCTGTTCTAGCATGGACATATGACCCGCATCCGAAATGAGAACAAGAGTTGACTTACTTAATTCTTTGGTAAGGTATTCCGAATATTTCACAGGAGTCATTTGGTCATCTTGTCCGCAAATGACTAAAGCAGGAATATTAATATTTTTTATACGATCCATAAGATTGAAATCATCACAAGCTCTAAAATCTGCTAAGTAAACCGCAGTAGGCACAGATTTCATCTCTTCCCTAGCCTGTTCTAGAACCATGGGGGGAACATTAATGGAATAGCTGTATTTGACATTTGTCAAAGGGTGTTCGCCCTTTGACAAAACCTCAAGCGTAACCGGGCTTACCCTCAGCCTTGCTCCGCTGTCGACAATGATCAGTCCTGCCAGTGCGGCCGGATAGGCTAAAGCCAGCTCCATAGCAATTGCACCGCCCATGGAATGCCCAGCGAGGACGAACGTTCCTAGATCTAAAGCTTGTACAAACGACCATACAAACTCTCGGTAGGTTATTATGGCATCGGCTACGGGCCCTTCTGAGCGACCATGCCCGGGTAGGTCCAGAGCTATGCAGTTGCAGCCCTCAATTCCTGATAACTGGTGAACCCAATTTTTCCCCGTCCCGCCAGCTCCGTGTACAAATAATATAGTCGGACGATCCGCCAGAAAATCGCCATTTTGGTGATAATACGCGTCCCATCCCCGGATAGTTATAAACGGCACATTTCTCTACCTTCTTTCTGGGAATATTCAGAAACTATTTGGTATTAGTTAAGCATTACAAAAGATCAAAGTCAACTCGTTTTGTCCAAGCGCATTAAGCATTAGATCAGAAAATCCGGGAATCCTAAGTCAAAAGAAACACAAATATAACTTATCGGAAGGAGATTAACTGAAATGAGCAATAAGAAAACTGACAAATCGAGAACACATGCCGCCAATGTCGATGACAACCGGGCAAACTCAGATAATGATAATAAAAACTTTCCAACGAATGTTACAAATAGTCCAAAAGACCGGGTTTAAAAACCCGGCCTTTTTCTTATCAACAGTTAGTATAACTTTCGAGTGGATCCCTTCTCGCCATCCTTGGCCAGCGCATCAGTGCGACTAGGCAACCGCCTTTTCCAAGGCTGCAAGAAGGCTAACTCGTGCGAAGACAGTGTCTTCGGGCGCTAGCCAAGTTTCTTTATGATTTAGCGTACATTTCAATAATTTTAAGAATAACTTCTACTGCCTTTTCCATAGCGAACGTGGGAATAAATTCATATTTACCGTGAAAATTATGTCCTCCCGTAAAGATATTCGGGGTAGGTAAGCCCATATAGGAGAGCCTTGCTCCATCAGTTCCTCCTCGAATCGGGCGGATATCTGGAACGACGCCCACCGCCTCCATCGCTTTTGCAGCGGTTGCAACAATGTGTTTAACGGGTTCAATTTTCTCCTTCATATTAAAATATTGATTCTTAATCTCAAGAGCAAATGTTCCTGGTCCATATTTTTCATTAAGTTTGTCTACACCCTGCCGCATCACTGCTTTTCTATTTTCAAAGGAATTTAAGTCAAAATCTCTTATGATATAATGCAATTCGGCTTCTTCGACTTCCCCCTGACTATTGGTCAGGTGATAAAATCCTTCATACCCTTCCGTGTCGGCAGGGGTCTCTTTTTTGGGAATCTGATCAAT
>JAJYAS010000384.1 GCA_021779415.1 Bacillota bacterium | reverse complement strand
GGAGCATAACTATCCTCACTGTTGGAGATGTCAGACCCCACTGCTTTATTATGCTAAACCAAGCTGGTATATCGAAGTCACAAAATTTAAAGATCAATTGGTGGAGAACAACAAACGCGTTGAGTGGTATCCTGATTTTGTCGGAGAAAAAAGGTTTGGCAACTGGTTGGAAAACGCCAATGACTGGGCCTTGTCCAGAACTCGATACTGGGGAACACCGCTGAATATCTGGAGATGCGATTGTGGACACACGACATCGATTGGCTCTCGAAAAGAACTGGTAGAAAACGCTGTGGAAACGCTAGATGAAACAACGCTTGAATTGCATCGGCCGTTTGTGGATGATATTCACATTAAGTGCGCAAAATGTGGCTCCACAATGACTAGGGTGAAAGATGTGATTGATTGCTGGTTTGACAGTGGCTCGATGCCCTTTGCTCAGCATCACTTTCCGTTTGAAAATAGCGAGAACTTTGATCAGCTCTTTCCCGCTGATTATATTTGTGAGGGCATCGATCAGACCAGAGGCTGGTTCTATTCTCTACTTGTGATCTCAACCTTCATCAAGGGAGTCGCTCCTTATAAACGAGTCCTGGTTAATGATTTGGTTCTCGATAAGGATGGGCATAAGATGTCTAAGTCCAAAGGAAATACAGTCAATCCTTTTGAATTGTTTGATCAATATGGAGCGGATGCTTTAAGATGGTATTTACTTCACGTTTCTCCGGCTTGGAGTCCAACGAAATTTGATATCGAAGGGATCAAGGAAGTACAGAGTAAATTCTTCAGCACGATGAGAAATGTGTATGCTTTCTTTTCCTTGTATGCCGAAACGGATAAGCTTGACCCACGAGACTTCTTTATTGATTACCAGGATCGACCCGAGCTTGATCGATGGGTACTCTCAAAATATAACAGCCTTCTAAAAGGCGTCGAGTCAGATATGAGTGTCTTTGATCTGACTAAAGCGGTGAGAAAGATTACGGCGTTTGTCAATGAGGATCTTTCGAACTGGTATATAAGACGTTCGCGCAGACGCTTCTGGGGCTCAGAGCTTACGGATGACAAGAAAGCGGTCAACAATACTACCTATGAAATACTCGTGGGATTATCCAAGCTGGTGGCTCCTTTTGCGCCCTATATTTCCGAAGAACTCTATCGAAGTTTGACCGATGAACTATCCGTTCATCTAGCGGATTACCCTGTCGCCGATTCAAGCCTGATCGATGGCGAGCTGGAAGTTAGAATGGATCTGGTGAGAAATTTAGTGGGTCTAGGCAGGGCAGCAAGGGAAAATGTGAGAATCAAGGTGCGACAACCTGTCCAACAGATTTTGATTGATGGTAAATA
The DNA here is from genome assembly GCA_021779415.1 of Bacillota bacterium. The sequence goes on along the minus strand of JAJYAS010000384.1, from coordinate 3,144 downwards.
TGAGCAACTGATCGACTACATGCTTCCATTAATTAAGGAGGAGCTTAATGTTAAGGCGGTTGTGTTTGCCAAGGATTTGAGTCAGTATATGAACTTTAGCCTAAAGCCTAATTTCAAAGTAGCAGGGTCGATCTTTGGACCTAAAGTAAAATCCTTAGGCAAAGCACTAGCAGCTCTTGATGCTTCTTCCGTTGTGCCTAGATTAGAAGCTGGAGAAACGATTTCGATTGAGGTTGAGGGTGAACTTGTAGACCTAGTTAAGGACTATGTAATCACTACGATCGCGGCTAAAGAAGGCTTTACAATGACCGTGGAGGACAATTTATTCGTAATACTGGATACAACGCTTACTCAAGAGCTGATCGATGAAGGGTATGCGCGGGAGTTTGTCTCCAAGGTACAGCAAATGAGAAAAAATAATGACTATGAAATGATGGACAGAATCAAAATATACTATGATGGCGATGAGGAAATAGCTGAAGCTGTCAAACTATATGAAGACTATATAAAACAAGAGACTCTAGCAAACAATATTGAGAGAATCAAGGATGCTAGCTTGGAAAATCAGAACCTTAACGGTCATGAGACAGGCTTGAAACTGGAAAAATTGTAGGAGTGTAGTAGAAAAACAAGGCTGGAAGCGATTATTTGCTTCCAGCCTTGTTTTTGTTTTCTCCATATCTCTGACGGACATGTTTTTCAGATCGGTAAGAATGTCATCAATTTTTTTCAATAGAATTTTATACCACAGACCCTCGGAAGGAGGGCTAAGTGGTAAACAAATTCAGTGTCGTTCTACATCTCTCTACGCCGAGACGGCTTTCTTGTCATCAGATGAGTCATCTATAACATTTCCACATCTTCCCACGATTTCCTCCTAAGATCGCGAAAATAATCCAAGGTTAGAATTAGTAACTATTTTTGGTTTATCCCAAAAGGTTTGGCCAAAGAGAGGTTATAACCAATAGCAGTGTAAGGCTTACCATAATTACTGTTGTGCCCCAGGCCACCCAATTAAAGAATTTAGAGTTAGTGTAAGTGCCCATTATGTTCTTTTTGTTGATTAGAACCAGCATAAACACGAGAACAAACGGTAAAAGAACACCATTGATCACCTGAGACCAGAGCATAATAAGAACCAACGGAGCATTAGGAATGAGGATGATCATCGCCCCTAAGATAATAATCATCGTGTATAAGGTATAAAACTGTGGAGCCTCCTCGAAGGACTTATCAACTCCTGCTTCGAACCCTAATGCTTCACACACATAGTAAGCAGTCGCTAAAGGCAAAATTGTTGCCGCAAAAATTGACGCGTTGAAAAGTCCAAATGCAAACAGTATAGAAGCATATTGACCGGCTAGTGGTCGCAAAGCAATTGCAGCATCTTTAGCATCATTGATGGAAATACCCGCCGTATGCATCGTAGCTGCAGTCGTGACAATAATAAATATAGCCACGATATCCGTTATAAAACATCCGATAATTACGTCTAAGCGTGAAAACTTATAATCTTTGACTGTAACGCCTTTCTCCACGATGGCTGATTGAATATAGAACTGCATCCACGGAGCGATTGTTGTCCCGACCAAACCAACAAACATCGCAATATATTCAGAATTTGTACTGAAGCTCGGAATAAATGTAGCTTTTGCCACCTCACCCCAATTCGGGTGGGCTAGAAAACCAGCAACAATATAGGTCAAAAAAATCGCACTGGAGATTAAGAATACTCTTTCTACCCGACGGTATGTCCCCTTGACCACCAAGAACCACACAAGGAGCGCACCAAGCGGAACCGTGATGTATTTACTCACCCCGAAAACTTCCATACTGGATGCAACTCCGGCAAACTCTGATACTGTGTTTCCCACATCTGCTATGAGCAGTCCTATTAATATAAAGACCGTCAACCGTACTCCGAAGTTCTCACGAATTAGATCCGCAAGCCCTTTGCCTGTAACCGCCCCCATGCGGGCACTCATCTCTTGTACAACGATCAACGCTAAGGTCATGGGAATGAACACCCAAAGGAACTTATAGCCAAACTGAGCGCCTGCTACCGCGTAGGTTGTGATTCCACCTGCATCGTTATCCACATTGGCCGTGATAATCCCAGGCCCTACAACGGCCAAAAACATTAAGATATTACGCCATGAAAATTTATTCTTCCACATTTATTTCACTTCCTTTACTTATTTTCAAGAATACGATCCATGTTTATTTGCCTACCTTTTTAGAGAGAGCACATCATCTACTGTAATAATTCCTATCACTTTCCCAGATGCTTCGATTACTGGAAGAGCCATTAGACCGTATTTAGAAAATAAGCGTCGTATTTGCTTCTCGTCTTCTTCAACCGGAACACTAATCACTTTTGAATGCATTAACTCGCTAATCTTTGATTCGGGCGAAGCGATAATAAGTTCACGCAGCGACACGACTCCCTTCAAACACCCTACGGAGTCAACCACATAAAGATAGTAAATATAATCTGCCTCTGGGGCTAATTCTCTTAGACGTTGAATGACTCCATCAGCGGTAAGCTCTTCCGAGAACACCAAAAAATCCGTTGTCATCAGACTACCCGCAGTTCCTTCTTCATATTCCAGCAGTTCACGTAGATCGGAAGCGGCTTCATCTTCCATTAAGCTTAAGAGCTGATCCGAATCGTCTTCGCTCATCTCAGACAACAGATCCACTGCCTCGTCTTGCTCCATCTCTTCAAGAATATCAGCAGCCCGCTCTTTATCCATCTGCCTAAGAATTGACACTTGCATATCGATATCAACTTCAGCCAATGTGTCAGCTGCTGTTTCAGAATCCAAGCTCCCAAACAGTTCCAATCGCTCTTTGTACCCGATATTTTCCACTATATCCGCTAAATCTGCTGGATGCATTTTAGATAACTTGTCAGCAGAGACACGTAGAGCTAGGTTTTCGCCTTCACTTGTTAAAGATTGAACCATATCCCACGTTATAAAGCGTGGCTGTAGCCATCTAGTGCTTGTCTTTATCCTAACCCATCCTCTAGGGAGAAGTCTGCGTACCAAACCAACAAGACTGACATCAATGGACACAATATGAACCCCATTGCTGTCCCCTACTAATTTTATATCGTTGACTCGCACAAGTTTTGCTCCA
>JAJYAS010000005.1 GCA_021779415.1 Bacillota bacterium | reverse complement strand
ATGAAAATGATATATTAATAAATTTTGTTGATATTGTTTAAACTAAGGTTGTAGTTTAAGGACGCTCTAGAAATAAAGTGATCCTCAATAAAATGATTGGAGGTCTTACAATGTTAGGAATGATCGTGCGGTTTGTCGTTTCAGCTGTGGTTCTGCTTTTGGTTAGTTATATCGTTCCGGGACTTCGTGTGGCTGGTTTTACTGGAGCGTTGATCGCCGCCGTGGTGATTGCTTTACTTGGTTATGTTATCGAAAAGGCGTTTGGAAACAAAATTACTCGCATGGGGCGAGGTTCGGTCGGATTTGTTACGGCCGCTGTCGTAATTTATTTAAGTCAGTTTATCGTACCTGGTTCTATTTCAGTTTCCATTATTGGTGCTTTATTGGCATCGCTGGTCATTGGAATTGTCGATAGCTTTGTTCCCACGACGCTTCGTTAGCCTATTAGCAATGAGCCAGAGTTGATTAGGAATCCTTAAACTTCTGAAGATATTTTGGATCAAAAGTGAATTGGTAAGTTCTACCTTGGACTTGTCCCTCATACTTCTTCAATAAAGAGGAAGGGGGATAAGTCCTTTGCTACGGGAAGATTTTTATCAACGTCAAAAAAAGCATTTGCGGATGTGGAGATTTAAAGAATCGTTTCGAGGATTTCTTCTTGGCCTAGTCAGTATTCTCATTGTTTTAGGCTTGACTTATGCTCTTCAAAGTGGCAGTTCTCGTCAACTTGTGGGGCTGCTGGCTCAACAGTCGTTCCCATTTGAGTCCATTTTGATGGAAGGGGTCCCAGGATACTCTCAGCCAGAGCGTGCTCGTTTGGATTTAACAAGGAACCAAGGGGCCGCAGTTGGTATGTTTTTATTAACAGGTGTGAATGTTGCAGATCCACGAACTTTTTTCTTGAGCTACTTTTCTCCTCCTCCTCAAGGTCCGGTATGGCTAGGTTGGGCTTACAATCCTAATGATCCTGAGTTTGAAGGTCCAATTCTTGAGCCCATCGAAAGTGGCACGACAAAACCTTCAGGGAATACGGCTGTGACTCCTCCTCCGGTTCCAGTTCCCGGGGCAAAGGGGATTCTAGTGGGAATATATAATACGCATAATAGTGAGAGCTATGCAGGGGACGGAGGTCCTGAACGGCGACAGGGAGAAAATGGAGATGTCGTTACGGTCGGGGAAACATTAAAAAAAGCCCTTGAACAAAATGGTATCGGCGCTGTTCACTCGTTGCAAATACATGATGCCGTGGATTTCATGAAAGCATATGGGGCTTCTGTAAATACAGCAACCCAAATGACCAAAGATTATCCAAATCTGAAGGTTTTAATCGATGTTCATAGAGATGGTTTTCCACCTGGGGTGCCAAAGTCAACCATTACGGTAAAAGGTCAAAAGGTCAGCCAGGTGTTGGTGGTCATCGGAAAGAAGAATCCGCACTGGCAAAAGAACGAGGCTTTAGCCAAAGAGCTTATGGCTTTAGGGGAAAAGAAATATCCAGGACTCTTTTCACCTAATATAAGTTATGCTGCTGATGCACGGTATAACCAACACCTTTCTGACGGAGGGTTATTGCTGGAGTTTGGGAGCCAAGTAAATACACTCGGTGAGGCTAATGGCGCGGCAGAAGCTGTGGCGGAGATTTTGGCCGATTATTTAAAAAACGCTAAACTTTAAGGTTCAAGCTCGAGTAAATTTCTCTGCAAGAGCGGAGAGAAAAAGTGTGGCAATGAGTACAGAACCGTCTCCATTTGCATTCACCCTTGCATTTGCTTTTATGGTCTCGCAAAAAATGCTATAATGCGGAAGGTAGATTAGGACGATGGGGAGAAGGGATTAGCTCAATATGTCATCAACCAACCGCACCCTTGTTAAAGCGGCCGGATTTTTAATGGCTGCCCAATTGGCATCTCGTATATTAGGCTTTTTACGTGAATCACTGATGGCTGGTTTCTTTGGTCAGGGTCCTACCACGGATGCCTATAACACAGCATTTGTTCTTCCGGATTTATTATATTGGCTACTCGTGGGTGGGGTTTTAAGCGCCGCTTTTATTCCTGTTCTTTCCGAATATATCGCTAAAGGAAAAGAGGAGGAGGGTTGGCGCGTCGTCAGCTCGGTAGTGAATTTAATCTTCCTTACACTGGGTTTGTTGATCTTTGTGGGACTAATTTTCACTCCCCAGTTTCTCCGTTTGATGGTTCCAGGGTTTGTTAAGACCGGAAATATAGGACTGGCGACCAATTTGACTCGAATTCTTTTGATCCAACCGTTGTTTATGGCTTTAAGCGGTTTGACGATGGGGATCCTGAATTCTTACAAGATTTTCTGGCCTTCAGCTTTGGGGACAGTGCTCTATAATGCGTCAGTTATTTTTTTTGGCACGATTTTAGCAAATCCGGCAAAGCCTAATAGTATTTCTGGATTTGCTTTTGGAGTTGTTGTGGGGGCGTTTGTTAGCTTTGCAGTGCAGATCCCTTCTTTGAGGAAAGTGGGGGTACATTACCACCCAATTATTGACTGGCACAATCCAGGTGTTCGTCGGATCGGGGCGCTTGCTGTGCCCATTATTATTAGTTATTCCTTAAATCAAATTCAGGTAGTGATCAATAATAACTTCGGGTCGTCCTTGCTTCCGGGGAGTATCACTGCCGTATGGTATTCTTACCGTCTTTTTCAGCTACCGGTGGGAATTTTTGCTTTAGCTATCGCAGTGGCCACCTTTCCGACAATGACTGAACAAGCAGCTTTAAAGCAATGGGATAAACTTCGTCAGACGATATCCCAGGCCGTTCGCATGGTTATTTTTATTACTCTGCCAATTTCGGTCGGTATGATTGTTTTACGCTATCCGCTTATACGCGTCTTGTTTCAACATGGGCATTTTACGGCCCAAGATACTTTAACCACAGCGATTCCGTTGCTTTACTTTGCACTTGGGATTTCTTCGCAGTCCGTAATTCAAATTCTTCCAAGGGCTTTTTATGCACTTCAGGATACTTGGACTCCAGTTATCCTGGGGATTATTTCTATGGCCATCAATATTTTGGCTATGGTTTTATTAGTTCATCCTCTCGCTCACGGGGGATTGGCTTTTGCTACGACCATTGCTGCTTTTGCAAATATGCTGCTTTTGTTTTACGTTTTGCGTAGACGTTTAAGGCGAATTGACGGTTGGGCCATGTTTTGGACAGGTGTAAAAACCATTGCTGCATCACTTTTCATGGCGGCTGTAATTTGGGGCTGGAGTGGATGGTTAACGCCGTTGATCGGTATCCGCACGATGGCTTCGGTGATTATACTTTTTACCGGAACAGCAATTGGAGTTGTAGTATTTGCTGGGATGGCAAAACTTTTGAGAATGGAAGAGTTTACGCAGACGATGGGTTTGGTGAACCGTAAGATCGGAAAACGGTAGTGGTCCCACCAGCTTGATATCGAGAAAAATGATGTTCGATTGATACAAAATGAAATAATACAGTATTATGACCGATTGGGGCAATTTTACCTAGTGACAAATGACAAATTGTAAGGTACTATAGTCAATAATACTTAGTTGAACATTCGGCAACGAAGCCGTCAAGATATCTTTTCGATATCTGGCGGCTTTTTCTGTTGTTTGAAAGGGAGGGGACGTTTTGCAAGATTCTAAAACGGTTAAAAAAAGGAGACCTTCCTTAGAACGGTCCGCAATACGTCTAGCCTTGACAGAAACAAGAGAAGATGAGGATAAGCTTAAGAAATTCCTTCTCGAAGCGTATGATATGCGTAGTGGTGTGACGGAACTCGGAGGAACTGAAACAAATCTTCAACATACCGGAAAATTAACGAATTCGGTCATTGCAACAGCTTTTAACACTGGTGTCATACCGAAAGAGGCTGGGAAGATTCACGCATTGATACATGCGACCTTGGAAGCCAGCAACAGTATTTTCATTCATAACAATAGTAATGCTAGTTATGTTCTGAAGATCGGTTTAACGACAGACACAGAATGGATTGCCGTAGCAATTTATGGACGTTCTTCCCTTCATCCCCTATTAGAACATGCTCGGGTAGGCTTGGGATTTATGCATCTTTGATTAGAGCAAGATTAAGTGTCAAGTGATTAGTGTGGTTTAGTGATTAGAGTGATAGAGTGCAAAGTGATATAGATTTCTTTGAGAAAAGTACAATTTCATAACCGGGCACCAAATCTATAGATGATTTGGAGCGGAAAAGTGTTTTTAGAGAGCCCTTAATTATAACGAATTAAGGGCTCTCTTTGTCTTTTTCTATATTGCCATTTGTACGTATGATGTTCGGCTGATTAAGGGAGGTGATGCGATGGCGTTTTACTCAAGTCCATGTGAAATGGCCAGTAAGGTTTATTTGAATTCAAAATTTAGGGAGGATGAACACTATGAAAATGATTAGAGCAATTGTAAGGCCAGATAAAACGGAAATTGTGGCTGAGGCTTTAGCACAGGCTGGAATGCCATCGCTGACAAAAATGCACGTCTTTGGTCGTGGTAGGACAAAGGGTATTCGGATTGGTGACGTAGTTTATGATGAGTTTCCAAAGACCATGCTCCTGATGGTCGTTGAAGATGAAAAGCTGGAGGAAGCTATTGCCGTCATTCTTGAAAGTGCAAAAACAGGAACTATGGGCGATGGTAAAGTCTTTGTGACTGAAGTAGAAGAAGCTTATACCGTTAGTAAAGGGGCAAAGGGGTTGTAAACGATGAAGGAAATAATGATGGTGATCCGACGTCATCAGGTACCTGTTACAAAAAAGGCCTTTGAGGATGCTGGCTTTCCTGCCCTGACGATTCAAAGTGTTGAGGGCCGTGGGAAACAGGGAGGGATCGGGGGTTGGGCTACTGAGGTTGATCCTGAATTGAATTCGGTGATGAGTAATGAATTCGCTGATGAGCCCAGATTTAATTGGATTCCCAAACGGATGTTAACGATTGTGGTGCAGGATGACCAAGTTGAAGATGCCGTCGAGGTGATTATTAAAGCCAATCAAACGGGGCATATGGGGGACGGTAAAATCTTTGTTTGTCCTTTAAAAGAGGTTATTCGAGTTCGCACGGGGGAAATCGGACGGGAAGCAGTTGTTTAAGTTGAAAGTTAAGGAGATGTATTGAGATGAGACAAATTGCGATCTACGGCAAAGGCGGTATCGGAAAATCAACGACCACCCAAAACACGGTTGTTGCTTTAGCGGAAATGGGGAGAAAGGTTACGATTGTCGGCTGTGACCCCAAGGCAGATTCCACGCGCTTGATTTTGCATAGTAAAGCTCAAACGACCGTTATGGACTTGGCGCGTGAACGGGGGACGGTCGAAGATTTAGAGCTGGATGAAGTTTTGGTGGAAGGGTATTTAGGGGTTCGGTGTGCAGAATCTGGGGGGCCGGAACCAGGGGTTGGCTGTGCTGGTCGGGGGGTAATTACAGCGATCAACTTCCTAGAAGAAAACGGTGCCTATACGGCGGATACGGATTATGTCTTCTACGATGTTTTAGGGGATGTTGTTTGCGGCGGGTTTGCCATGCCGATTCGGGAAAATAAAGCAAAGGAAATTTATATTGTAACTTCCGGTGAAATGATGGCTATGTATGCAGCCAACAATATTTCCAAAGGGATTTTAAAGTACGCGCAAACTGGGACTGTTCGTCTAGGGGGCTTGATCTGTAACAGTCGGCAAACGGACAAAGAAAACGAATTAATTGAAGCTTTGGCCAAACAGTTAAACACGCAAATGATTCATTTTATGCCTCGGGACAATGAGGTGCAACGCGCTGAGGTGCGCAAAATGACGGTTATTGAATATAACACAACCCATAAGCAGGCCGATGAGTATCGAATGTTAGCCAAAAAGATTGAGAATAACACCATGATGACAATCCCCACTCCGCTTTCTATGGATGCCTTAGAAGATTTAATGATGGAATTCGGGATTATGGATATGTAAGGTCGATCAGCAATTGAGATATTGGGAGGTCAGCATAATGAGCATAAAGGAGACAATAGATTTCCGGAAACAGGTCGTGGAAGAGGTTCTGGAGATTTATCCGGAAAAGGCTAAAAAGAATCGGAGACAACACATTGCGGTCAAAGAAAGTGAGTGTGCAAGTTGCGCAGTCAAATCCAATTCTAAAACAGTTCCTGGTATCATGACCGCACGGGGGTGTGCTTACGCAGGGGCTAAAGGAGTTGTGTGGGGTCCGGTCAAGGATGTCGTGCATATCTCTCATGGACCGGTCGGGTGTGGCTATTATTCTTGGGGTAACCGACGGAACTTAGCTGAAGGCGAAATTGGCGTTGACAACTTTGTGCCTTTTCTCTTCACCTCAGACTTCCAAGAAAGCGATATTATCTATGGTGGGGACAAAAAGCTGGAGAAAATTATCCACGAGGTTGTGGATTTGTTTCCGAACGCCAAAGGAGTTTCTGTTCTTTCAGAATGCCCTGTCGGACTGATTGGAGACGACATTGAAAGTGTTGCTCGCCGCATGAGTTTGGAACTAGAGCTGCCTGTTATCCCAGTTCGCTGTGAAGGGTTTCGGGGAATTAGCCAGTCTCTAGGCCATCATATCGCCAATGATGCGATTCGAGATCATCTGTTGGGTAAAGGTCCAGCTAGGGAAATAGGACCGTACGATGTCGGAATTATCGGCGATTATAATATTGGCGGGGATGCCTGGGCCAGTAAAAAAATTTTGGAAGAAATGGGTTTAAAGGTTGTTAATATTTGGACGGGCGACTCGACGATGGAAATGCTTCAAAACGGACATCTTGTCAAGCTTAATTTGATCCACTGTTTTAGAAGCATGAATTACATTGCTAAACACATGGAAGAAACTTATGGAACTCCTTGGATAGAATTTAATTTCTTCGGACCGACTAAAATTCGTGAATCAATTCTTAAAATCGCAGCCCAATTTGATGAAAGCATCATGGAGAAAGCCTTAAAAGTGATCGAGAAATATGAACCCCAGATGTTAAAGGTGATCGAGAAATATCGTCCGCGTTTAGATGGAAAAACAGTTATGCTTTACGTAGGAGGCCTTCGTCCGAGGCATATTGTTGGAGCTTATGAAGATTTGGGCATGGAGGTAATCGGAACGGGCTACGAATTTGCTCACAATGAGGATTACGAGAAAACCATTCCTGCCTTAAAAGAGGGAACGTTGATTTATGACGATGTAACGGCTTTAGAACTTGAAGAGTTCGTCAAGAAGTTAAAACCTGATCTAGTGGGATCGGGGATCAAAGAAAAGTATGTCTTTGAGAAAATGGGTCTTCCTTTCCGTCAAATGCATTCTTGGGACTATTCAGGCCCTTATCACGGATACGAAGGCTTCCCTATTTTTGCCAAGGATATGGATATGGCCATTAACAGCCCGACTTGGAAATCAATCAAAGCACCTTGGATAAAGGAAACTTGACCTCAGACAGAACATATAAGTTTAGCTGAACTTATCCAGGGGCTTAGCGCCACTTATCTACACAAATTAGTGGCGGTTAGCCATCGGGCAAAATAAATTGGGCAGAAAGGATGTCACACATGGATACTTGTACTAAGGTAACAAAAGAGTGGCTAAATACTCAAGAATATCGAGATAAAAATTTTGCCCGTGAAAAGCTAGTCATCAATCCAGCCAAAGCCTGCCAACCCCTTGGCGCCTTGCTTTGTGCCTTAGGAATTGAAGGAAGCCTCCCGTTTGTTCATGGTTCACAAGGATGCGCTGCCTATTTTCGCAGTACCTTATCCCGCCATTACAGGGAACCTGTCGCAGCAGTGTCTGATTCTATGACCGAGGATTCTGCGGTATTCGGCGGACAGTCTAATCTTATTGAAGGTCTGAAGAATGCTAATGCACTTTATAGCCCAAAAGTGATCGCTATGTTCACAAGCTGTATGGCTGAAGTCATTGGGGACGATATCAAGGCTTATTTAGGTAATGCAAAAGAACAAGGGGCGGTTCCTCAAGATCTTCCGGTCGCCCAAGCTAACACCCCGAGCTTTAAGGGATCACATATAACTGGGTATGACTCGATGCTCAAAGGCCTCATTGAATGCTTGGCAACACCTAGGCAAGAGGATAAAATCAATGACCGACTTTACGTTGTCCCTGGTTTTGACACGTATCCCGCCAACCTTCGGGAATATAAACGGCTTCTCAAAGTGCTGGATACGCCTTTTACCCTTTTACCGGACAATAGTGATGTTTTCGATGCTCCCAATCTAGGCACCTACGAATTGTACCCTGGGGGAACACCTATTACAGAAATGAACGCTGCTTTAAACGCTGCCAGTTATTTGTTCCTTCAGACCTATTCAACTCCGACAACCCGTAAATATCTAGCCAGTAAAGAAGTTCCGGTCGAAGCGATTTCTATGCCCATCGGGATTGCAGGCACGGATAAATTCATAGAAGCTGTTGCTAAATTCACGGGGAAAGACGTACCAGAGGAAATAACCCTTGAACGGGGACGGGCCATCGATGCCATGACGGATGCCCATCAATATATTCATGGCAAGAAATTTGCACTGTTTGGTGACCCGGATGTTCTGATAGGAATCGTCTCATTTCTGTTTGAAATGGGAGGAGAACCAGTTCATATAGTTTGCACAAATTCCACTCCCTTATTTAAAAAAGCAATGGAAAGTTTATTAGTCTCAAGCCCTTACGGTCAAGGAGCCACACTCTATGCAGGCAAAGACCTCTGGCACCTCCGTTCACTTCTGGTTACGGAACCAGTGGATATGTTAATCGGTGACTCCCATGGTAAGTGGGCGGCACGGGATGCCAATATTCCGCTGGTCAGAGTAGGGTTCCCCATCACGGATCGAGTAAATCTCCATCGTTATCCCATCATTGGGTATGCAGGAGTCATTAATTTAATCACGATGATCGTGAATACGTTTATGGAGGAGAAAGATAGGACTTCTTCAGACACCTACTTTGAAATGATGCGTTAAAGAACGGAGGGGTGCTTCATGTTTACCAATCTTACAAAATTGGATCTCAAAGATAAAAAGTGCATGTCAGATGTCGGTTCGCCTAAACTATGCATGAAGGCCCTGCCCGGCGAAGGCGCAGAGCGCAGTTGCGCTTATGATGGGGCAAGAGTGGTGCTGATGCCCATTACGGATGTCGCTCACCTTGTTCATGGACCGATTGCTTGTGCCGGTAACTCTTGGGACAATCGGGGAGCTCGCTCCTCCGGTTCCCAGCTATTCCGGCGGGGACTAACCACAGATATCATGGAAAACGACGTCATCTACGGCGGAGAGGGGAAGCTGAAAGAGTCGATTTTGGAAATTGCGACGAGACATGATCCAAAGGCAATCTTTGTCTATGCAACCTGTGTATCCTCATTAATAGGAGATGATGTCGATAAGGTTTGCCAAGAGGCAGAGACGGAACTGACAATTCCGGTGATTCCCGTCAATTGCCCAGGCTTTTTGGGGGACAAAAATATTGGAAATCGTATTGCCGGGGAAGTCTTATTTGAACGGGTTATAGGTACCGGGGAGGGTTCTGACGAGAAAATTCCCCTTGCCATTAACCTAATCGGAGAGTATAACATCGCGGGGGATCTTTGGGGAATTATACCCGACTTGAACCACTTGGGGATCACACTTCAAATGGCGATTACCGGGGATGCCAAATTTGAGGACTTACGTTCCGCCCATAGAGCGAGCCTTAATGTATTGATCTGTTCCAAAAGTCTGACCAATTTAGTGAGGAAAATGGAAATTCGTTATGGTATACCCTTTATGGAAGGCTCGTTTTATGGGATTCATGACACTTCTGAAACGTTAATCAATATTGCCAAAGCACTGGGTGATCCCGACTTGCTGGAGAGAACCCTAGTCTATGTTCGCAAGAAGGAAGACGAAACACGCAAGATCATTGCCGGTTATAAAAAGTTACTGGAGAATAAACAGGCCATCTTGTTCACGGGCGGGGTTAAAACTTGGTCAATGGTTTCTACCTTAGCTGAATTAGGGATCAACATCTTAGCTGGAGGAACCCAAAACTCCACCCCGGAGGATTTTCAGCGCATGAAAGAGCTGATGGATCCTTCGGCCCAGATTATCGAAGATACGAGTTCAGCAGGCTTTCTCAAGATTATTGCGGAGAAGAAACCGGATCTCATTGTCGCCGGAGGAAAAACCAAATACCTGGCGCATAAAACAAGGACCCCCTTTTTGGATATCAACCACGGCCGAAAATTACCTTATGCCGGTTATCGGGGGATGGTTACATTTGCAGAGACCTTAACGCGTACGGTGCTTAGTCCTGTTTGGGGGCTTTTAAAACAGGAATTTCCCCCGAAGGAGGGTGAACAAGATGACTAAAACGAGACATTATGAGGGGAACCCTCAGAAAAACAGCCCTGCGTTAGGGGCGACTCTGGCCTACCTCGGCGTCAATGGACTTTTGGCCTTACTGCATGGTTCTCAGGGTTGTTCCTCGTTCATTCGCTTACAGCTTTCAAGGCACTATAAGGAACCGATCCCTCTTAACTCAACGGCCTTATTAGAAGACTCGGTCATTTTTGGCGGCTGGGAACATCTTAAAAAAGGAATTGCCGTGGCAGCCGATAAATATAAACCCCAAATTATTGGAGTGATGAGTACAGGGTTAACCGAAACCTTTGGAGACGACATGGTTAGCGCCTTGTCTAGCCTTCGCTCAGAAAGACCGGATTTACAGGATATGCCGGTGGTTCTGGCCAGTACGCCGGACTATATTGGCTCCATGCAAGAAGGGTATCAGCTGACGGTAGAGGCTTTGCTTACGACGTTGGCCGGGCACCCAGCCAAGCCGTTGGAACTGCCTTATTCTGAGGAAACTCCTTCCGTCGCGTTGCTGCCGGGTTGTCATTTAACCCCGGGCGATGTGGATGAACTCAAAGAGATCGTGATGGAATTCGGCTTGAGGCCTATTACCATTCCTGATCTTTCAATTTCTTTGGATGGGCACGCCGAACTGGAAGCTGCCCCGGTAGTTCAGGGGGGGACGTTACTGGCAGATTTTCAGCGTTTGGCAAAGGCTAAGGCCTGTTTATCGTTTGGCCTAAGTATGGAGAAAGCGGGAGAAATACTGAAACAAACGCATGGAATCCCTCATTATAACTTTCCTTCATTAACTGGCCTTACTGCGACAGATACATTTATTCTAACCCTTGTAAAGATATCGGGTAAGTTGATACCAGAGAAGCTACTCAGGCAAAGAAGCCGATTACTGGATACGCTGGCGGACTATCATGACCAACTTGGAGGTCTTAAGATAGCCATAGCCCTGGAGGTGGATCTGCTGTATAGTCTAGCCTCTAGTCTAGTTGAGGTAGGTGCTGAGCTTACTGTAGCCTTGGCGGCATCCCAAGCGGGTATTCACAAACTATCCCTACCTATTTCAATCGAAGTGGGTGATTTGGAAACTCTTGAGGAACGAGCGGGTAAGAGTACGTTAATTATTGCTAATTCCAACGGTCGCCAAGCGGCAGGGTTGCTTAAGCTCCCCCATTTAAGAGCGGGATTACCAGTCTTTGACCGTGCTGGTTATCCACAAAAACATTGGATTGGATATGAAGGCACTCAACAATTTCTCTTTGACACATTAAATTCAGTAGGTTAGGAGTGAACAGGTATGCTTGTAGCCTTTGCCAGTGGCGACAAAAAAACGATTGACTCACATTTTGCCTCCGCACCTGCGTTTGAAATGTATAAGTTTACTGGGGATAAGCAAGGGATTATCCATACATCTCTTGCTGCGGAGGATATTGGTGAGTCCGTGGATAAAGTTGATGCTCGGATAAATTTGCTCAAAGAGTGCGCCATTGTCTATTGCACCCAGATTGGCGGTCCTGCGGCAGCACGTTTAGTTCAAAGTGGCATTCATCCTTTGAAAGTACCTGAAGGTGCGCTGATCATCGATGAACTTAATAAACTGAACAAATTGTTGCTTTCTAAAAAACTCCCGCCGTGGTTAAAAAAGAAATTGGGTGACGTAGTGAAGAGGGAGGATGGAAGATGAGACAAGGACTGAATTACAAAACCTTTGGTGGATTACCTTGGACTCCTTTATTTGTTGAAGAGATTGACACGAGTAAGTGTATTGGATGTGGGCGATGTGTGAAATTATGTGTGCAAAAGTGCTTAGGTCTGGAAAGTTTCGAGGATGATGAGGGAACGGAACGGCACATAGCAAAAATTGCCAATAAAGATCAATGTATCGGTTGCCAGTCTTGCGGTAGCATCTGCGTGCGTCACTGTTATACGTTTAAGGAAAAATCAGCTTAAGGCGAGGCTTAAGGCGCGAAGTTCGAAGTTCGGGGTCCGAGGTTCGAATCGACAAACGAATAAAATGAACGATAGGAGGGATTTAAGATGCATAAAGGATGTACACAAGGAACTATGAATACTCCAAACCTAAATCTTGGCCATCCCTGTTTCTCAACCAAAGGGCATGGAAATACCGGACGGATACACTTGGCCGTAGCGCCGGGATGTAACATTTCTTGTAATTATTGTGTACGCAAATTCGATTGTGCCAATGAATCCCGTCCGGGAGTAACGAGTAAGGTACAAACGGTAGAAGAGGCGCTTCAAACAGTGATGAAGGCTAAAGCATCCTCAATTGGATCCAAGTTAACCGTTGTAGGAATTGCAGGACCTGGAGAACCTTTGGCCAACAGTGCAACGTTCGAAACCCTGAGAGGGGTAAAAAGAAACTTTCCGGAGATGATCCTTTGTTTAAGTAGCAATGGCCTACTGTTGCCAGAAAAAATGGATGAATTAATTGATATTGGCGTATCTCACGTTACAGTTACCCTTAATACCCTCGATGAGCAAGTGGGGGCCAAAATTTACAGTTACGTTCGTTGGGAAGGTAAAACTCTGATCGGTCCTGATGCGGCAAGGGTCTTGATTAACAATCAACTTGAGGGGATTGAATTGGCTTCCAAGGCAGGTATAACAGTAAAAGTCAATACCGTGCTTATTCCTAATGTTAACGACCAGCTTTTATATAGCTTAGGGTTAGAAATCAAAAAAAGAGGTGCGCACATTCACAACATAATGCCTCTGATTCCCCAAGGAAAACTCGCTCATATCATGGCTCCGACGATAGAACAGTTAACAAGCAGTCGTCGCAATATTGGTGGGATTCTTCCCCAAATGCAACACTGTCAACAATGTCGTGCAGATGCTATTGGCTTGCTCTAATGATGGAAAAGGAGTTATTCAACATGGCACAAAGGGTTTTATTATGTGATACAACCTTAAGAGATGGTGAGCAAGCTCCTGGTGTGGCGTTAGGGCTACCAGAAAAGGAAATGATCGCTAGGGCTTTGGCGGAGGCAGGGATTGATGAACTGGAAGTGGGAGTGCCTGCCATGGGTGAAACGGAAATTAAAACTATTTCACAGTTAGCGGCGCTCCATTTACCAGTTCGTCTCATCACTTGGAACCGTGCCGTTCTTTCGGATCTTCAGGCAAGTTACCTGACAGGGGTTGAGGGAGTCGCCATTTCCATCCCCACTTCGGATCAACAAATCAAGAATAAATTGAGAAAAGATCGTGCTTGGGTTCTTGATCAAATGGGACAATGTATCCTCAATGCCAAAAAGGAAGTGGGCTATATTGTGCTTGGTCTTGAAGATGCCAGTAGAGCAGAGTTTTCATTTCTCTCAGAGATACTAATGGAGGCTCAGAAGTTAGGGGTTAACCGGGTGCGATTTGCTGACACTTTGGGAATTCTTGACCCTTTAAAAGTATTTTTTACTCTGCGAGACTTAGTAGGTATTTCAAATATTCCCTTGGAATTTCATGCTCATAATGATTTAGGAATGGCGACGGCTAATTCTCTCGCAGCAGTACAAACCGGTTTTAAAGCCTTAAGTGTAACGGTCGGAGGACTGGGCGAAAGGGCTGGTAATGCCTCACTTGAAGAGGTGGCTGTGGCGCTGAAATATAGTCTAAATCAGGAGGTGCAACTTGAGTTGCAACGTTTAAATTCAATCGGCTTAATGGTAAGCTTGGCAACGGATCGTAAAATCCCACGGGCAAAACCCATTATTGGTAAAGATGTTTTTACCCATACATCGTCTATTCACATCGACGGGATACAGAAAGACTTTGCGAACTACCAAACCTATCCACCTGAAAGCGTAGGAAGGCAGCACTCGACGTCCTTCGGTAAATATTCCGGTCGTAAGACCATCTTGCGGTTATTGAAAGCCAGAGGGATTCAATTGGATCAGGAAACGATTGATAAACTATTAATAAACATATTACAGCAAACCTATCAGCTCAAAAGGCCCTTGGAAGAAGAAGATATTCTCGGAATCGTAGTAAACGCATGATCAAGCAAAAAAAGCCAGAAACCTTCTTTTAAGCATATCTGCTAATGCTTTGAAAGAAGGTTTTTGGCTTTTAAACTTTAAGTGAATACAGCTTGCTGATAGCTAAGAGAGACATCAAACGTCAGTATTGGAGAAACGAATTGGGAAATTCTAAATAAATAGAGGAGTGGCAGGCTATGAAAACTCAGATCGCGAACTACATTATTAGAAGGGCTAACTATCCTGATATTAGCAGTATGATTAAGTTACTTAGGATTTTGTTTTCTCTAGAAAGAGATTTTGAAGCCAATAAGTTAACTCAACAAAGCGGTCTGGAAATGATGCTATGCGATGGCACTGATCGCTGCATAATGGTAGCAGAGCTAAATCAACAGATTGTAGGAATGTGTTCGGCGCAGATTTTGGTTTCCACTGCGGAGGGCGGATTAGTTGCCTTAGTCGAAGATTTAGTTGTTGAAGAAGCCTATAGAGGGGGAGGCATAGGAAAGGAGTTGCTATTATCCGTAGAAAGTTGGGCGATTGCACGAGGCGTAAAGCGCTTACAGTTATTAGCCGATCGGAACAACACGTCGGCTTTGGATTTCTATAATACGATGAATTGGAAGGGTACCCAGCTGGTATGTTTGCAGAAAAAGTAGAGGGACTTGTGTGACACAGCGCTCGGTGTTACGACGCAGAGCAAACTAACCGTTCAAGCTCCTGGCTTTGGGGTGCGGGGTTCCCGGCAAATGCGCCATCCTTGGCGCAGTTGCCGGCAGTGCACATCCTTGTGCCCTGCCCCGTATCTGGGGTCGGTCGCTTGAACGGAAGTTTGCTAGTCTGCTTACGTAAATACGTCGCGCTCGTGTCACACTGCGTCCCGGTCTTGGGTCGGAGGACGGAGGGGCGGGAGATGACCGTTTGGGGTTGACGGCACACTCCGTGTGCACCGTCTAGTGGGAGAGGATCTTGTGCCCTGCCCCGTGTCTGGGGTCGGTCGCTTTAACGAAAGTTTCTAGACTGCTTTTGTAGAAATGTCGCGCTCGTGTCACACTGCGTCCCGGGCTTGGGTCGGGGGATGGAGGACGTGGAGACGGAACTACGGGAGAAGGAACGTTTGGGAGGACGGCACATTTCATGTGCACCGTCTGCGTCAAGTGGGGGACGGTTAGACTTGAAATTTTGACCTACACGCGAGAAAAATTGTCTCTTCTTGCGAAGTTCACTCAAAATCTGATATAATTACTGATTAGAATGTCATGTTTTCTAATAAGTTAATAGAATTAGTTATTCTTTGAATTACAGAAATGAGGGGGAAGACCTTGGCACAGGCTTCGCAACGTATCCGGAATTTTTCTATTATTGCGCATATCGATCATGGGAAATCAACCTTGGCCGATCGCCTGATCGAATATACGGGGGCTTTGAGCAAACGAGAAATGGAAGAACAGGTTCTTGATTCCATGGATTTAGAGCGCGAACGTGGGATTACAATTAAACTACAGGCTGTGCGGTTAAGTTATAAGGCTAAAGATGGAGAGATTTATGAACTAAACCTCATTGATACGCCGGGTCATGTGGACTTCACCTATGAGGTATCTCGCAGTTTGGCAGCCTGTGAAGGGGCATTGCTCGTTGTCGATGCGGTTCAGGGGATTGAAGCCCAGACCTTGGCCAATGTTTATTTAGCATTGGAAAATAATCTGGAGATTATTTCAGTTATTAATAAAATTGACCTACCCAGTGCGGAGCCAGAACGTGTTCAACAAGAAATTGAAGATGTGATCGGTTTGGATGCCAGTGAAGCCATTCTTGCTTCTGCCAAGTCGGGAATTGGAATTGAGGAGATCCTCGAAAGGATTGTGACGACGGTTCCACCGCCGCAAGGAGAAGACCAAGCACCCTTAAAAGCACTGATTTTCGACTCCAAATTTGACGCATATAAAGGCGCTATTTCGTACGTCAGGATTGTAGAGGGAAGCGTTTCCAAAGGGACGAAGATGAAAATGATGTCCTCTGGGAAGGTCTTCGAAGTGACGGAAGTGGGCGTGTTTGCTCCGGCCATGCGTATTGTTGAGGAACTTAAAGCAGGGCAAGTTGGATTTATTGCTGCTAGCATTAAGAATGTTAAAGACACTCAGGTTGGGGATACAATCACGGACGCGGAACACTCTGCCGCTGAACCTCTCCCTGGGTACAGGAAGTCCACACCGATGGTGTTTTGTGGACTTTACCCTGTTGAAGCTAGCGATTATAATAGGTTGCGAGATTCATTAGAAAAGCTTCACCTTAATGATGCAAGTTTAGTTTTTGAACCGGAAACTTCTGTAGCGCTGGGATTTGGTTATCGTTGCGGCTTCCTAGGATTACTCCACATGGAGATTATTCAGGAACGATTAGAACGGGAATATGACCTGAATTTGATCACCACGGCACCGAGCGTAATCTATAAAGTTCACACTTTGAAGGGTGAAGTCGATGACATTGATAATCCTTCAAATCTTCCGTCCGTTGATCAAATTGCTAGTATTGAAGAGCCGATGGTTAAGGCGACAATTCTGGTTCCTTCAGAGTATGTTGGCACGATTATGGAACTCAATCAGGAAAAACGCGGAACGTATTTTAACATGGACTATGTGTCTAAAAATAGGGTAAAATTGATCTATGAACTTCCACTAAGTGAAATCGTCTTCGATTACTTCGATCAGTTAAAATCACGGACTAAAGGGTATGCGTCTTTGGATTATGAACTTTCCGGTTATAAAGAAACGGATTTGGTCAAGATAGATGTGCTTCTAAATGGAGAATTGGTGGATGCGCTTTCGTTCATTGTTCATCGAACTAAATCCTATAACCGGGGTAAAAAACTTGTGGAAAAACTTCAAGGAATTATTCCTCGGCAAATGTTTGAAATCCCAATTCAGTCCGTAATCGGAAATAGAGTAATTGCCCGAGAAACGGTTCGGGCTATGCGTAAAGATGTTTTGTCCAAATGTTATGGGGGAGATATTTCCCGCAAACGCAAACTTCTCGAGAAGCAAAAAGCAGGAAAGAAGCGCATGAAGCAAGTAGGTAACGTGGAAATACCTCAGGATGCTTTTATGGCAGTATTGAAGATTGAGGATTAGGGGCACGATGATGGATAAAGGCGCGAGGATGGACAGAGGCACAACGACGGACAGAGGCACGATGCATTGTGCCCCTGCACGTCTGCCTTCCTTATATATACACGTCCCGTTTTGTGTCAAGAAATGTGACTATTGTGCGTTTTATTCTCTTCCCCTTATTAATTCACATCAAGATCCTATGGCAGGGTATTTTGAAGGCCTAGAACTTGAAATGGTGAAACGACAAAAAGATGCCCCTGAAGGGGTGTCTTCTCTTTTTGTCGGGGGTGGGACACCGACGGCCTTAAGGGATAGCGACTTAGAATGCTTATTGGAAATGATTCAGCGGTATTTTCGCTTGAATCCAGGGGCGGAGAGCACAGTGGAAGGGAATCCGGGAACTCTGACAGCATCAAAATTGGATAGCCTGCGACGCTACGGTATTAACCGTTTTTCTCTCGGGGTTCAGACCTTCGATGATAGGTTGTTAAGGGCTGTGGGACGAAGGCATACCGCTAGTCAAGCCCGTGAAGCCATTGGACGTTTGAGGACGGCTGGATTTAATAATATAAATTTGGATTTGATGTTTGGACTTCCAGCACAAGATATGAGTTCGTGGCAGGCGTCTTTAGAGGAAGCCCTTTCATACTCGCCGGAGCATTTGTCCCTCTATGGATTGATGCTTGAAGAAGGAACCCCACTCTATGCGCGGTATAGTGGTGAAGCTAAAGATAGGACAATAGTGGAGCTACTCCCCGATGATGATCTGCAAGGTGAGATGCATGATTGGGCAGTAGAACGATTGAACCAAGCAGGGTATAGGCATTACGAAACTTCAAATTTTGCACGCCCAGGCTTTGAATGTCAGCATAATTTGGGCTATTGGCGGGGAGAGAATTATTTAGGGTTAGGACCGGGTGGGGTGTCTTGCTTAAACCGAGTGCGTTGGAAAAACATCGAAGATGTACGGGTTTATCAAAACTGCCTGCAAAACGGGCAAGATCCTTTCGAGGAAGAGGGTCTAGAGACCTTGTCTCCCCAGGAGTGTATGGCGGAGCGCATGATTTTGGGATTGCGCCTTGAGGAAGGCGTGAATCTTACCTCGTTTCGCAAGGATTTTGGTCGGGATCTTAGGGATATTTATAGGGATGTTTTGGAACGCTATAACCATCGGGATGTTTTTGTGATTCAGGGTGAATATCTTCGATTAAATCCAACCTATTCATTTAT
>JAJYAS010000383.1 GCA_021779415.1 Bacillota bacterium | reverse complement strand
GGCGTCTGAAGGTTTGATGTGAGCTACGGTTTTTTTATAGACCGTAAGTTTATCGAGCTCGGATTCTCGATAGATGTGAAACGGTGGGTAGTGCGTATCAGCATATAGTTCAAGGCCTAAGGCTGCAGCACGAATACAGAAGTGGCGGTCTTCGCCGGTTAGCCCTAAGTTGTAGATTTCTTGGAAAGAGACTCCTCGTTCCAGGGCCTGACGACTAATGAGGGTACAAGCGCCTAAACCTCCGACTTTATAGGTGCCTGGAAGGGAGAGCATCTGCAGAAATTCCTGAGTTTTTTGGGTGATTTCTTCGTCACTAAGCGATTTTCCTCTTCTTGATTTATAGAGTGTGTATTGATCTTCCAACCAGACTTGGGGAAGGGGAATGAGTTCGGGTTTCCACTTTGTCCAAAAAACTTCTGAAACAATATCCTTTTCTAGCGTAAGCAGATGGGTTAAAGTCTTAGGATTAAGGTAGAGATCGGAGTCGACAAGAAAAAGGTAGTCGTATCCTTCTTCAAGAGCAATTTTAATAACACGGTCCTTATAGAGGGCCACTTTCCAGATTAAATCCTCCTGCCAATAATGAGTTGACTCATCACATAAATAATCAGACTGGGTATCACCCGGTACAATCCGGACATTCGCACGTTCGAGTGCAAAGCGGCTGAGCAGAGTGTGGTCATTATGATCATCAATCAAAATAAAATCAAGTGTCACCTGGTTAGTCTCTAAATGTAGAAGTGACTCCAAAAATTCAGACAGGATACGTTTATGCTGCTTAACGGGGCTGGCTAGTAAAACGCGATTCTTTATGATAGATTTCATGACTGCTGCTCCTTTCCTTGAAACCCATTAGTCTCCCAAGAATCAATGAAAATGTAACAAAGTAATGAGGCGGGCCTCTTGTAAGGCATTCTCAATTTGATTTTTTAGATTTAAATCAGTGGATGCCGATAGGTTTTCTGCGATGATCGTACGACACAAATCAATTTCTTTAAGTGTGAGAGTCAAGAACCTATGGGCGTATTCATCGAGCAGATTATCGATCGGGTGGCTTTTCTGAATTAGGCTGAGGAGTTGTTGGCAAGGATACGAGGATGTAGGGGAAGACTCGAGTGCACGAATATAAGCCTCGGACGCTTGTTGTAAATTCTGAGAAGAGTTGTAGATATCTCCTAGTAGACAATTGGCTTGGAAGGAGGTTGCTAGTTTCATTGTTCCGATCTTAAGAGATCGTTCTAAATCCTCCGCTGCTTGGCGGAAGTCCCTTTGCTGGAAGTAAGCGGTACCACGGAGAAAAAGGAAATCAGCTTGATCGGGATACATGCTTAAAGCTTTGCTTAGAAAATCAATTAAGGGAGTGATTTTTTCAAGACGGAGGTAGCCTAGGGCTATATTAAGAAGAACATCTTCAAAATATCCCTCGTGACCCGTCAAACGCCCCAGAGCCTTGGAAAGTTGAGCCAGTCCCTCAGCGATGGAATCTTGTTGATAATATTCTAGGCCAAGGCAGTAGAGGAGGAAGGGATTGTCTGGATTTCGCTGGAGTTCCTGTTGGATGATTGCGCTATTTCGGATAAATTTCTCTTTTGAGTAGAGGCGATCTTTCAAGTAACCGAAGTGAAGAAGTGTGAGAGGTGCCGGGGCTAACCCTTTGCCGTTATTGGCTCTAAGAATCGAAGGAGCGACTTGCTCATGAATCGCTCCCTCAAATCGATAAAGGGACTTATTTCGGAACAAGCGCACAACTTGATCGTTAAATTCAGGTTGCTTTGAATCCAAGATATTTTGGATACGCAGAAAATACCCTTCAACCTGATCATCAGTTAAAAGTATTGAGAAGGTTTCGGGGTCGATTGATTCTAAAACTTCATCAGCATCGAGGACTAAGATCCAATCCGAAGTGGCTTGTTGGAGGGAGAAGTTCCTAGCCACAGAGAAGTCATTCGTCCAAGCGATTTGAAATAGCTTTGCCCCCGCGGCCTGACTCAATTGAGAAGTTTTATCCGAACTTCCCGTGTCAACAATAATAAGTTCATCCGTTAAAGCCTGTACGCTCTGGAGTGCTGACCGAAGACAGTCTTCTTCATCTCGGACGATCATACATAAACTTACTGTTTGTTTAGTTTTCATAACTTATCACACGTTTTCCATACTTGGCGACAAAACCGGTTTTTAGATCCAATAATTTTCGGTCGTAATCTTCAAGAAGATACTGCAACCCTTTTTCGTTGGATTTAATGAGGGACTCGAGGCTCAGCCTGTAAATGGCAACGGAGGGATTAGGAGAGAACTCATGAGAACGATAACGCTTACAGTCAGTCAACAGCTCAAGAGTGGGCTTTAATATTTCCGCTTCTCGTACTTTATGCAGAGGTGTGGGTAGGGTATTTTCTTGCATAAATCGAAGAATACACAGAAAAATATGCGCCTCACAGCGAGTGGAGGGATGTTTCCAGAGCAAGATTGCTAAGGTTTTAGCGCATTGAAGATCTCCAAGCATACTAAGCGCAATGATTGAAAGTTTCTGACCGGCTTCATAAAAAGGATGATTCCCTGGCATCTGGCGCAAGCAGTTCAATCCTTCTTGTACTCTGCCAGAATAAATACAATATTTGCTGTAGTAAAATAAGAACCGTTCATTGATTATAAAAACGTTTTTATGGGTTTCAAGACAGAGATAGGCTTTTTCTACATGATCCGCAAGAAAGAATAATTCGGCGGTGGTGAGGCAAAGGTGGAGATCATTAAGAAATCCATGATCTTCAAGATGCTGAAAACTATTAAAGGGTCCCATTTCACGAAGCAAGATTAAAAAGAGTGGGTAAAGAGGATAAGGAAAGCTTGGGTTTTGTTTGAGCGCTGTTTCATAAGCGTCTCTGGCTTCTGGCATTTTTCCGATCCGTTCGTAGCAAAAACCCAAGTGATAGAAAGCTAGGAAACTTTCTGAACCAGTCAGATGGTTGAACAAAGCTGGGGGCTCACCACAGATAATGGCTTGCTCAAACCACTTGAGGGCAATTGGATATTCAGCCCTTTCCTCAAAAAGCTGGCCCCCCAGATAAAAAATGTCCGTAAACCTATGATATTCGAGGCTTGCTTCAAGACAGAGGGTGAGGGCTTCATCGAGACGGCCTAAGGCTTTTAAGGATAGAATAAGGTACTTTAGGGCAGGTGCCCGAAAAAGTAAGTTTTCATCGGATAGGTTGTGGTAAGCTTTTTGTAAGAACGGGAGAGCATAGGCTGGTTTGCCTAACATCAGCCACTCAACCCCCAGATAATAGTGTAAAAAGGGGTTGGAGGGGTCTTCTTGAGACGCCCTTTTTAGCAAATTAAGATTACGGGTTCTCTTTTGATGTTGAATCTTGGAGGGCAATGAGCGATGCTTGAGGATTGGGTCCTTGGCCAAGCCGACTTTTTGTGGATCCGGAAGGGAAACCTGTTCATGAATCTTACCGACATACTGATAGTTCTCATTGTTTCTGAACAATCGCAGAACATAAAAGGTATTATATTCTCCGGTTGAATCAGAAACTGGATTCAGAAGCGGGAGTAAAAAAGCTTCTTTATCTCTTTCATCGTTTAACAGGACATGTAAGTTCTTTAGACCCTGAAATTGAATTTTTTCATCGGCATCCAGGGCTAGGATCCAATCCCCTGAAGCATGCTTAATAGCGAAGTTTCGGGCAGCGCTAAAATCGTTGTTCCAAGGGAAAGAGTACACTTGGGGAGTATAACCCCGGGCAATGCTGATCGTATCATCGGTAGACCCTGTATCGATAATAACGAGTTCATCAACGTAACTCTTAACGCTTTCCAGGCAATCCGCTAAATAAACGGACTCATTTCTTACGATCATAGTGAGGCTAATCCGCTCTTTCATGGCTGGATGAGACCTCCTCCGATAACTTCTTAAAAACATCGCTTTCTGGGTATTTCTCTAA
The DNA here is from genome assembly GCA_021779415.1 of Bacillota bacterium. The sequence goes on along the minus strand of JAJYAS010000383.1, from coordinate 559 downwards.
AGCTTCCTTTAGAATGTTTCGCCGCCAAACACTATAGAGGTTGATAAGGCGAATATAGTAACGAGGAGTTTTTGGATCGAGATCAACGGCATCTTTATAATGCTTTTCTGCTTCAGCAAGTTGTCCTAGCTGGAAGTGGATTTCAGCAAGCTGAAAATGCGCTTCTGCCGAGGGAGTTGTTCGGAGCAAGGATTGCAAAAAGGGGATGGCTCTGCTTTCTTCGCCATAGGCTATCCATAGTTGGGCAATTTTAAGGTAATACTCGTTCATACAATGAGGGTGTAGTGAATGTAAGAAATACATTGCCCGTTTAAATTCCCGCATTGCGATCAAACGCTGGACAATATCCAACAATAGTAACATCCCCTCCGGCCCCAAAATTAGCTGAGGGGCAGCAGTGTTTTCTCCTGAATAGGCAAGAAATAAGGAAATAACATTTTCCGTATCTGGGGCTAATCCAAAGGCATGCAGTTCTTGCCAGAGGGTTCGTACTTTTCGGGATTTATCTTGAATCCAGAAGTAGAATAGTCTGTTGACAGTAGCAATCGGATATTCAGGA
>JAJYAS010000382.1 GCA_021779415.1 Bacillota bacterium | reverse complement strand
TCCCATTTCACCGGCTCGTCTAATATCGTCACGTAATAGTTTATTTCCTTCAAGCTCAGCTGCAAACACCTCTGGAAATCCCCCACCAATATAGAGCGCATCGATGTCCCAAGGAAGTTGACTGTCTATAAGGGAGTTGATAAGGACCACTTCAGCCCCTAAATTTTGCAAAGCTTCGAGGTTTTCCGGATAATAAAAACTAAAGGCTGCATCTTGAATAACCCCAATTTTCGGGGTGACATCTTTGTCTTGAACAGAGTATTTCATCAAGTTTGGAACGCTTGTTTCAGAAATACGAGGAAGAATAGGGGCATTCTGAGCTAATTCTTGAATCAATTTTAGGTCGACATGTTCGCAAATAATATCTGCAAAGTAATCTAATAATGATTCAGTTTCATCTATTTCACCACTAGTTACAAGTCCTAGGTGGCGATCAGGAATGCATAAGTTAATATCTTTAGGAATTGCACCTACCACAGGAATTTTACAAAACTCTTCGATAGCCGCCCGCGCCATCTTTTCATGACGAGGTTTTGCCACTTTATTAAGAACTACACCCACTATTTGAACATCAGGATCAAAATGTTGATAGCCCATCACCATAGCAGCTACACTACGGGTCATACGAGTTGCATCTACGACTAATAAAACAGGAGAACGGGTTACCTTAGCGATTTCAGCCGTAGAGCTGCTACCCTTCAAATCTAATCCATCATAAAGTCCCATGGCACCTTCAATAATTGTAATCGATTTATCGATTGCTTGATTAGATATAGACTTGCATAGTTCATAGTTGTTCATAAAAAATGAATCTAAATTTCGACAGGTACACCGAGCTGCAGCCGTATGCCAACTAGCATCAATATAATCTGGGCCTTTTTTAAAAGGTTGAACAGCTAGGCCTTGTCGAGCAAATGCTCTGAGCAAACCCAGGGTAAAGGTTGTTTTTCCACTTCGACCATGTGGTGCTCCAATTACTAAGCGAGGAACATGATTGATACTTAATTCATTTTTATCTGTTAAGGATAACATTGTACCCGCACCTTTCTTTGGAGAAATTTGGTCAGTAAACCTAGTACTTCCAATCTTTAAAAAATATAAAAGACATCACAGTCTCCTACATAATACTAGTTTGAGATGGATTGTCAATCATAAAATTGACCACCCTGTGCCCATCTTATAATGCAGACTTTATAAAAATCTGCATTATAAGAAATTGAACATTTAGGATGGTCTAATAGGAATCTCAATTAGGTATATAGGTTTGATCTACTCTAAAAAATTTGATTAGCTTGGAGTTTGAACCTTACCTTTTAAGCAGATGAACGTGGTAGTGATATAGAGATATTCAACGAGGTCTTCGGCAGTAAGTTCCTTAACTGCGTTATCCACATCGCTTTTTGTTGCTCCAATAGCTACTGCAACATCTCTACTCTTAGCTTTTTGTACTTTACCCAAGTATTCTAATACCTTGGCTTTGACTTCGGGATCTGCTGGTCCTCTTGCCATTTTAAATCCCAACTTTCTAAATTTTTCCTTCAGATTAGTACTTAAATGATGCTGAAGTACGGAATGTCTCTCTGGAGAAGATATAATCATCAATTAACATATCTGAGAACGGTAGCTCAGCCATGCTGAAGAATTTCTCCCAGCCAATCCGCTCAACCCACTCACCCACACGCTCTCCCTTACGAGCATTTGCAATCCAGAGTTCAACAATTTTACGGATTGCTTCAGTCGTTTCAGGCCAACGTGGAGCAGTGTTCGGCAGGAATGGAATAACCATACGTGAGAAAGAAGGTGCAGTACGTGCATTGGAGGTTTTACCACCAATCAGAATTGCAATACCATCATTCTTAGGATCATAAATTTCCATTGCTGGGGACATTGTATAGCAGTTACCGCAATACATACATTTATCTTCATTAACGATAACGCTCTTGTTCTTAGGATCTGGACGAATAGCTCCAGTCGGGCAGCTGGCTACAAGACTTGGAATCTCAGTCCCTTTACGAATTACTTCGTGGTTGATACGAGGAGGAGTTCTATGAACACCAACGATCGCAATATCACTACAGTGTGCAGCACCGCACATGTTTAAGCAACAAGCTAAACCCATTTTTAATTTAGCAGGAAGCTTCATGGTATTGAAATACTCGTATAAATCATCCATAACCGCTTTAACGACACCTGAAGCATCGGTAGCCGGTGTATGACAGTGTACCCACCCTTGAGTGTGTACAATATTGCTTATAGAATGTCCTGTTCCACCAACACGCATCCCATTAGCATCTAATTCAGCAAGCAATGGGTCAACTTTAGCCTCATCAGAAACTAAAAATTCAACGTTGTTACGGGTCGTCCAGCGAAGAAATCCATCGCAATATTTATCTGCGATTACGCAAACATCACGAATAAAATCAATACTGACTAACCGAGGAGTACCTACCCGTACACTGTACAGAGCTGCACCATTTTCTGAAACATGTTTTAATACACCGGGACGAGGAATTTCGTGATATTTCCACTGTCCATAGTTTTCTTGTACAATCGGAGGAAGCATCTTTTTATAATGCGGAGGTCCTTGATCTAAAACTGCCATCATTATCCACCTCTCGTTAGCTACTTATTTTTTAAAATTAGAGTTTCGATCCATCAAGTGCTGTTCCAGATCTGTCAAGATCATCTTGATTCCAGAACACATATGGGTTAGCACGTGGTCGGAAGACCATTTGCGGTACAGGAGGAACATCAATTCCTTGGAGGAATTTAGTCATTCCTAAGCGATAAATAGTTTCACCGATACGCTCGCGGGATTTACCGTTTTCATCCCACCATTCCCAAATGCGACGCATGAGATCTTTAAATGGCTCGAAATCATCTTCGGTTTCCATTTTCATGAAAGGTACAATTACCCATGACATGAAAGCAGACTGAACGATTGTCGATTTACCACCGATTAAAATGGTAGCACCTTTTTCTTTGCCTGCACGAATAGCTTTAGGCATCATATTAATACAATGCATACAACGTGTGCAATCTTCGCCGACTACGCTGAGTTCTTGAGTCGATGCATTAAACGTGAGACAGCGAGTTGGGCATTTGTCACAGACCATTTCTTGAATATCAAATTTCTTAGCAACATACTCTTTTACAGCGTCTTGGTCAATTCTTAAAGTATCGCGCCAAGTACCAATTACTGAGCAGTCAGAACGAGCAATTGAAGAAGTACAGTCGTTAGCACAACCGGAGAACTTAATTTTGCTCTTATATGGCCACATAGGACGATGAAGCTCATCCATGAATTCGTTCGTAATATTATAACATGCTTCAAGGGTATCATAGCAAGCATGTTCACAACGTCCTGGTCCAACACAGCAGTTTGGAGTTCTTAGGCAGGATCCTGAACCACCGAGGTCAAATCCAGCTTCACTAAACTCGTCGAAAATAGGTTGAATATGCTCTGTTTTGCACCCTAAGAGAATTATATCTCCTGTAGAGCCATGCATATTTGTCAAACCGCTACCATGTTTCTCCCAAATATCACAGATAGTACGTAATGCTTTAGTGTTGTAGAACCATCCCGATGGTTGAAGTAAACGGATCGTATGGAACTCAGCAACATTTGGGTAAGTTTGAGGCTCATCAACATAACGACCAATTACTCCGCCGCCGTACCCTCTAACTCCTACAATCCCACCGTGTTTCCAATGTCCTCTGCGCTCATTATAAGATCTTTCCAAGACTTGGAGCAACTCGCCTGCAGCTTCGCTTTTAACCGCAGCGCGCTTAATTTCCGTCACAAAACTGGGCCATTTACCTTTTTCCAGTTCGTCCAGTAGTGGCGTTTTCTTTTCTGTCATGGCACACCCTCCGTCTTCAAGTTTATGGGGTTTCTTACATTTCGGCAATGCTGATAGCACCAGTTGGACAAACTGATGTACAGCTTTCACAACCCATGCACTCTGACTCGTCTCCAACTACGTGAGCCTTGTCCTCGCTAAATCCAAGCAGGTGAGCTGGGCATCCCTCAGTGCAAGAGTCACATCCTGAGCACAGATCCTCATCGATAGATACAATAAACACAAATTACACCTCCTTAAATTCATAAAGACAATCTAGAGAGAACAATTCAACTATAGAGTGCTGGTTGTTGGGGAAAAATTTCACTTGTGTAATTTAACACTAGTCCATGTACATAATTTAACACCTTGAGTTCTATTCGTACAATATATAATACAGATTGTACTATATGGAAAACTAATTATGGTTTTCACACCTTTATTCTTAATCAAAATAGGCATTGATAACCGAGATCCCTCCCTGAAGAAAAGCTACTTGGTGTACTTCTTTTCCGAGAAGCATACGCGCCGCTTCGTACCCTCTGATCCCTAAACCACATACTGTAACTATTAAAGCATCTGTCGGTAGTTCCTGCCAACGCCCCCGTAATTCTCCTAAGGCAATCACCTTTGTATCTTGAAAAGGTAGCGGGCTGGCAGCCACTTCTTCGGGTTCACGAACAT
>JAJYAS010000381.1 GCA_021779415.1 Bacillota bacterium | reverse complement strand
AAACAATTTTCGCCCCTCCAGAGTTTATGCTCGTAATTTCTTATAATCCGGGTTACCAGACAATCTTAAAAGACTTAAAACAAAGTACAAAACAACGTTTTATAGCTATATAGTTTGTCCATCCTCCCCAGGAAGTCGAAGTTGAAATTGTGATTCAGGAGGGTGGTGTCAGTAGAGAAACCGCTCAAGGCTTGGTTCAAGCAGCCGCACAAATTAGAAATTTGAAAAATCGTGGACTAGATGAAGGAGTTAGCACAAGATTATTGATCTATGCCGCTTTATTAATAGGTTCAGGAGTAGATTTGAAAGATGCAGTAAAAGCGGCCATGATTAAACCTCTTACGGATGACCCTGTTATGCAAAGAGGGATGGAAGAAATCATAGGAACAGTACTTCCAGCGTTTTAAGGGGGGAGACCTTTGACCGAAGAGATGGGGAGACAATTGCTGAATTCAGATAAAGATTTTAGATTTTTACCGGAATTTGAGGGTCTGACTTCAGAGGAACGCGAAATAGTTCTTACTGTATACGAACATTTAGTAGGCAAAAACCCTCCGCTAGCCTCCTATTTTTTTCATACCATGCCTCAGCTTATTGAAAACCTTTCCAGTAATCGTAAATGGATAAACTTATTAAAATGGTTGACCAATGCACCTTGGGAAGTAGGAATAAATTTTGTGCAGAATTTACAGAATATTATGTCATTTCAAATAGACATAGATTCTTGGGTTGAATTTGGGTTTAGGTTAGCTAATTTCGAAGAAGATAGCGCAATTTGGTTTTTCCGGCGGGGTTTGATTGGATTGCCAAATCTTTCTATTCTAGCGAAGGATATTTCCGCTCAGGCATTAGCCTTACTTACACATTCGGCAGGTTCTGCAGTTGCCTATATTAGAGCTATTAGTGGTAATCATATGCCTAATAATGACTTTTATGATCTTTGGTATAAATTTGGTCTAGAATTAACGCAACAAGAACCTGAAGCGGGGGAGGCATATTTTGGTGCGACAACGGGTTTGACGACTAAGATAAGGTCTGATGTTTTACCCAAAATAGTTTCAGTTTCCCAGAAGTTACTAGTCCTGAATCGTCAAGTTGGTATCACTTTTTTGCGAACTAGCCCTGAATGGATTGATTTCCTAAGTAATGAAGACAGTTGGACTTACTTTATAGCAAGAATCTCTAAAATGACAGAAAAATCTCCTAAGGTTGCTGTCGCCTTTTTGACTGTTTTAGGTGGTTCCATCAAAACTTCTGGCTATGAGCATGTTGACAACTGGTTTATACCCGGTCTTCGCTTAGTTGAGCTCAATCTGGAAATAGGGCTTACTTTTTTCCAAGCCATTCCCAACGTTTTAAAGGAAATTGACTCGAGTGAAGTAGAACGGTGGGTCGAGCGAGGATTAGAATATAGTGGCGACGAGAAACGACTGAAGGCATTTTTTGCTTTGTCAGGAAGTGGTGGAAGAGAAGCACTAAGAGATGTGCGTAAAGGGCTTGATTATGAACAAATCGAAGGCCAACTTCTAACTCTGGCCGAGGGCTTAGTCAATAGGCGAATTATAATTAGGCGTGCAGTTGAGCTACCTCCTTTATTGCACAGTCAGCGGAGACATTGGGTAACAAGTGATGGATATAGAGTCTATTTACCTGAAAGAGTCAATTTGTTTGCCGATAATGACAATAACTTTTTAGTTTACAAGCTGATGCTTCTGCATAAACTTGCCCACATTGAAGCGGGTTCCTATCTTAATGCGGTAATACCTGTTTGGTTAACAGAGCATTCGTCAAATACCACACCTGCAACGGGTAGCTTAGTAGAGTTTATTGCTTGTTTTCCTGATCGATTGTTTATTAAAAATCTAGTATGCATTTTGGAAGATGGCAGGGCCGAGCGAAGAATGCTTCATCGATATCTAGGTCTTAGCCGAAGTTGGAGAGAACTATTAAGTTTGCTTGCGCGTAACACTGTACCACAGGAGGAATCCGACATTCTCAACTGTTTGGTTCGGTGGTATTATCCCTTAGTTGAAATGGAATCGTTAACATTACCCCCGGGCACCCCACAGGAACGTAAATGTTGGGAAGAATTGTATAAGCCAACGGCAGTTTTCCAGGATGTTTTAGAATTAGCAGCAACTCTATATTTTAAGCTTAACGAAACAGAGAGCGAGCGGATTAAAAACTGGAGTTTCTTCGAGTTTCATGGAGAATTAAGACCGGAATTACATCTGCTGGAACACTTGAATGCAGTCTCCCTTGAGTCAGGAAATCAAATCGATGTATGCGAAGTATATCCATTACTCTTAGATAAACAAATCCCGGAAGCTGATTTGAATTTTTATCGGAGACTAAGGGAACGATTGAGTCAATTTCAGCTCGATGAAATGGAAAATACTTTCCGTGAAATCCATAATTATAACGAGTGGGATGCTAGCATCGCCGATTATCGCCACGATTGGTGTCGAGTGAGGGAAATAGTTCTAAAACCTAGTTCAGCTCGTGCAGTGTACTTAGCCCGTAGTGAAAATTATGGCCTAATTGAAAGCCTTAAAAAGTATTTTGCAGTACTACGACCGGATCGCTTGCGAAGATACCGCCGGCAGCTTGATGGTGATGATCTGGATATTGACGCATTGGTGGAAGTCATGACAGAAATCAAGGTTGGCTCAGTTTCCACGAATGATGGTTTTTATATCCGGCGTGACAAACGTTTGCGCGATGTAGCAGCAGCTTTTCTGCTAGACTTAAGTGCTTCTACAGATGAAGTAATTAATGAGCAGGGTAAAACAATTCTCGATGTAGAAATAGAATCAGCTGTAATTATGTGCGAAGCTTTAGAAACAATCGGAGACCAGTATGCTGTATATGGATTTTCTAGTAGTGGCAGGGAAAAAGTTGATTTTTATGTAGCTAAAGATTTTGAAGAAGCCTATACAGAAAATGTCTGGCAGCGTTTTGGCGGGTTACGTAGTAGTAACGCTACGCGGTTGGGAGCGGCGATCCGTCACTCTGCTTCGAAATTAGGCAAGTGTCAAGCTGCAGTAAAGCTGTTGTTTGTGTTGAGCGATGGGCGGCCTTATGATATTGACTATCGCAGTAATGTGGAACCAAAAGATATGAAAAGTTTCTTAAGGTTTGACTGTGAGGAATATGCCCATGCCGATGTTAGGGTAGCCCTTCAAGAAGCGAAAGCCCAAGGAATTACTCTTTTTGCTCTGACAGTCGACCGGAAAGGTAAGGACTATTTAGATAAGATCTTTGGACAAGTCGGTTATATCGTGGTAAACCGAGTTGAAGATTTGCCTTTAAGATTGCCGGAAATTTATCGGAGGCTCACGGTCTAGCTTTCGCAAGGGCTATTAAGATAATGGGGTGGAAATGTAATGGCTTTTAACTATGAAGAGTTAGAAAAGTATAGCCTGGAATTAGGGGCTTCTGCAGCCCGGGTGTTCGATGTAACCGATATAGTGGTAGATGAACGAGTTCGCTTGAAGTGTGAGGTACCATTTTGTCCAGATTTCGGGACATGTTTAGTTTGCCCGCCCAACACTTTGACTGTAGATGAATTTCGTAATATTCTTACCAAATACCACAAAGCTTTATTAATTCAAGGGAAAGTTGAGTTCGCTAAATCTGCCGACGGAGGAACAAAGCAATTTGATATAAGTCCTGATATTGCCCGCTTAGAACTAAAACTGCACAAATGGGTCAACAAGATAGAAAGTAAAGCTATGTCCATGGGGGCATATTTCGCAACTGGATTTAAGGCTTCAAAATGCCGATTGTGTGAAAAGTGTGTGGGAATAGGCGATCCTGGCGGGTGCAGGCACCCCTATTTAGCCCGTCCGAGTGTTGAGGGTGTTGGAGTAGACGTGATAGCAACTGCGGAACGGGTAGGGCTAGGCTTTAAATTATTTGGCGGGGATGAGATGACGAATGAGATTATATATACAGGCCTCATTCTCATTGATTAAAATACCCAGGATTTAGAAGGAAGGGGATTAAGATGTAAACGAGTGATAAGAGGTAGAGGGTAGACTACATGTAGAGAGAGTAGACGTGAAGAGCTATAGGGCAAATATCGGGTATATGCTAGCTCAGTGAGGCTTATCAAAATTCTTGGAGGTGCAATTCTATGAGTAAAGCTATTAAGGACGAAATGACTTCTTTAGAGCGGGTAGTTGCGGCTTTAAATTATCAAAAACCCGATCGTGTGCCCACTGCTCCACTGGTCTGCGGTGCATCCTCTCGTGTACTGGGTGTAACTTATGACAAATGGTCAACTGATGCTGAGGCATGTACCAAGTCTTTTCTACAGGCCCAAGAGTTAATCGGTTTCGATGCCTTTGTAACCTTAATTGATTTATCTGTAGAGGCTGCTGATTTTGGGCAAAAAGTTATCTACCCCACCAACAGTACAGCGTATTCTGATACGAATAACTCTCATATAAGAGAAGTTGAGGATTACTACAAACTTGAAAGAATAAACCCGCGTGAAACACCTAGGATGAAATTGGAGCATTCC
>JAJYAS010000380.1 GCA_021779415.1 Bacillota bacterium | reverse complement strand
AGGAATAACCTGTTCAATGTAATTTTGAGAAAGTACGGGTGTTCTAATGTAGTACGTAGTGGAGGAAGATAATGAGTACAATTTTTAATATTGGACTGGATGTTGGTTCTACAACTGTGAAAGTTGTCGTTCTAGATAATGATAAAAATATTGTGTATAAAAGATACTTGAGACACTTTTCAAATATCAGAAATACTGTGGTTATGATGCTTGAAGATGCTAAAACCATTATGCAAGGACACTTATTAACCTTAATGGTGACAGGATCTGGGGGATACAATATTTCACAAAAGTTAGAGGTTCCGTTTATACAAGAAGTCATTGCGTGCACCAATGCAATTAAAATCGTGATTCCTAGGACAGATGCAGCCATTGAACTTGGTGGAGAAGATGCTAAGATCACCTATTTCGGAGAATCCATTGAGCAACGAATGAATGGAACTTGTGCCGGGGGCACGGGGGCATTTATTGATCAGATGGCGACCTTGTTGCAAACTGATGCCCCAGGTCTCAATGAACTTGCCAAAAATTATCGGACAATTTATCCAATTGCTTCAAGGTGCGGCGTCTTTGCTAAAACGGATGTGCAACCTTTATTAAATGAAGGGGCCGCAAGGGAAGACATTGCTGTCTCTGTGTTACAGGCGGTTGTTAATCAAACGATTAGTGGTCTTGCCCAAGGGCATCCGATTAGTGGAAATGTGGCGTTTTTAGGTGGACCGTTGCATTTTATGTCCGAGTTGAGAAAACGCTTTATTCAAACTTTAGATCTGAATAACAGCAATGTGATCTTTCCGGAGGATTCGCAATATTTTGTGGCGATCGGAGCCGCGTTGTCCTCTCGCGATAAAGTGCCTTTTACCCTAGAATGTCTCTACGAAAGAACCCCCATGATTTATGAAATCAATGATACCGAGGGCGGGAAATCTGAAGTTTTATTTGCTAATGATGAGGACTATCAAGAATTTAAAGCCAGGCATGCTTTGCATCAAGTTAAGCGAATGGAACTAGACAACTATTCGGGAAATGCTTACCTCGGAATTGACGCAGGGTCGACGACGACTAAGATTGCGTTGGTCGATGAAGAGGGCAGCTTATTGTATTCACACTACGGCAGCAATATGGGCAACCCTTTGGAATCTACAATTGATGCTTTGAAAAACTTGTATGGAAAACTGAATCAAGAGACTAGAATTGTCAATTCTGCCGTTACCGGATATGGGGAGCATCTTATAAAAGCTGCCCTGAGAGTGGATATAGGAGAAATTGAAACCGTAGCCCATTACACAGCAGCTAACTTTTTTCGACCCGGCGTAGATTTTGTTCTAGATATCGGTGGACAGGACATGAAAAGTCTAGTGATCCGGGATGGAGTCATTGAATCAATTACCTTGAATGAAGCTTGTTCCTCCGGGTGTGGATCCTTCGTGGAAACCTTTGCCAATTCCCTCAACCTCGATGTCAAAGAATTTGCTCGGTTGAGCCAGGGGTCGAGACATCCCGTTGACTTGGGAACTCGTTGTACCGTTTTCATGAATTCTAAAGTAAAACAAGCGCAAAAAGAAGGGGCTGAGATTAGCGATATTTCAGCAGGTATTGCTATTTCAGTCATTAAGAATGCTCTCTATAAAGTGATTCGTCTGAGAAGTGCTGAGGAACTTGGTCGAAAAATCGTCGTGCAGGGGGGAACCTTTCATAACGATGCAGTCCTTCGAGCATTGGAAAAAATAACGGGCCAAGAAGTGGTTCGCCCTGATATAGCAGGGATCATGGGGGCTTTTGGCGCCGCTTTGATTGCTCAAGAACGCTATAAAATTGGGCATCAATCCCGCCTTGTTAAAGAGGATGAGTTACTTAACTTCAAGACAGAAACCTCGACAAAACGGTGTGGATTATGTGGAAACAATTGCTTAGTGAGTGTCAAACATTTCACAGGTGGAAGTGACTATATTTCAGGTAATCGGTGCGAAAGAGGGGAAGGGAAAGAGGTTGTTAAACGTGAGGTTCCTAACCTCTACGAATATAAATATCAAAGAGTCTTTAACTATAAGCCTCTAAGCAAAGCACAGGCTAAGAGAGGGACGATAGGAATTCCCCGGGTCTTAAATATCTATGAAGATTATCCCTTTTGGTTTACTTTTTTTACAGAACTGGGTTACCGAGTAATCTTATCGGGTCGATCCTCAAAGCAACTCTATGAGCTTGGAATGGATACGATCCCATCCGATTCAGCTTGCTACCCCGCCAAACTAGTCCACGGACATATAACACATCTAATTAAAAAAGAGATAAATAAGATATTTTATCCTTGCATTCCTTACGCTCCAGCGGAAGATCCGTTAGCAGACAATCATTACAACTGTCCCATCGTCACCTCTTACCCCGAAACCATCAATGCGAACATGGATAGTCTTCGTGAGCCAGAGGTTACGTTTTATCACCCTTTCCTGCCACTAGATATGCCTAGTAGAATGCCAAAACGCTTAGCAGAAGAGTTAGCCCCGGAAGGAATCCCCAAGCAAGAGATAGTCAGTGCCCTTAATAAGGCTTATGCGGAACAGGATAGATATAAGGATGATGTAAGGCTTAAAGGAGAAGAAACCCTGCGCTATATTCGGGAAAACCGAATTAAGGGAATTGTACTCGTGGGCAGACCTTATCATATCGATCCTGAAATTAACCACGGTATACCTGAAATGATAGGGTCTTATGGGTTTGCAATTTTGTCCGAAGATTCTATTCAGCATCTTGGCAAAATTGAAGGACCTTTGCGGGTCGTCAACCAATGGGTGTATCACTCCAGAGAGTATGCTTCAGCGAGCTATGTAGCTGAACAGAATGATCTAGAACTAATTCAACTCAATTCGTTTGGTTGTGGTCTTGATGCGGTCACTACGGATCAAATCAAAGAAATCCTTGAGTCCTTTGGCAAAATTTATACGGTTTTAAAAATTGATGAGATTAACAATCTGGGGGCCGCCAGAATCCGTTTGCGTTCCCTAATCGCGGCCATCAACGAGCGAGATAAGAGAAATTTCTTCCCTAAAAAGCTCTATGATAAACCACAAAAAGTGTTATTTACTAAAGAGATGAAGAAGACTCACACGATTTTAGTGCCGCAGATGTCCCCGATTCATTTCCAGTTTTTCAAGACAGCCTTTGTAGGTGATGGGTACAATATTGAAGTTTTACCTTCAGTCGACAAATCAGCCATTGATGAAGGCTTAAGGTATGTGCATAATGATGCTTGTTATCCGGCTATCATTGTTGTAGGGCAATTAATGAGAGCCTTAAAATCCGGGAAGTATGATTTAAGTAATACTTCAGTGATTATTTCTCAAACAGGTGGAGGGTGTCGAGCGACCAACTACATCGCGTTTATAAGAAAGGCCTTGCGAGATGCTCATATGGAACAAGTCCCGGTGATTGGTTTAAATACAGGAACGTCATCTGGTTTAGAGAGTAATCCAGGCTTCAAACTCACAATCCCTATTTTTAGCAAGCTAATGAGAGGGTTGATCTACGGGGATCTCCTGATGAGGGTTCTTTATCGAGTGCGTCCCTACGAGAAGGTACCGGGTTCCGCCAATCGCTTATATGAGGATTGGGTTCAACGCTGCCAAGAATCACTGAAGAATGGAACTAAAAAAGACTACAACGAAAATCTTCGCCAAATTGTTAAGGACTTTGATAATTTGGAACTATATGAGGATCTGGTCAAACCAAAGGTTGGAGTCGTCGGAGAAATCTTGGTTAAATTCCACCCTACCGCCAATAACAATATTGTGGAACTATTGGAGTCTGAAGGGGCTGAAGCGGTCGTTCCCGACTTAGCTGACTTTCTTCTCTATAGTGCTTTTGATAATAGCATTAAATATGAGAAACTATCTGGCAGTTTTTGGGGTATGGTGTCGGGTAAACTTTCCATCAATCGGATCGAATCTTATCGCAAAGAAATGAAGAAGGCCTTGACAGCCAGTAAGCGCTTCACTGCCCCTAAACCCATCGAAAAAATCGCCAAATATGCTGAACAACATCTCTCATTGGCCAACCAATCGGGAGAGGGGTGGTTCCTTACTGGAGAGATGGTCGAACTCATACGCAGCGGAGTGAATAACATCGTCTGTTTACAGCCCTTTGCTTGCTTGCCCAACCATATTACGGGTAAAGGTATGTTCCGTGAACTCAGGCGATCTTATCCTTCAGCAAACATTTCTCCCATCGACTATGATCCAGGGGCCAGTGAAGTCAATCAATTAAATCGAATTAAGCTTATGCTTTCCGTTGCCTTGGAGAATTTGTACAACAAGATCGTAGTTGAACCTATAGTGGCCGTGCCATCTGAGGTAGGGAATAGTTTAGTGGATAATAAACTTATGATAAAAATGTAAAGTTTGCTTAAATTCGGAGTTAAAAACGCCTCTGCTGGAATGTGGTACTGCGACAACAGTATCCTATTTCAGCAGAGGCGTCTGTTATTAAGGCTTAGTCTTACTTGAGAAAAGGGAAAGCCACTATTAAGCATATTA
>JAJYAS010000004.1 GCA_021779415.1 Bacillota bacterium | reverse complement strand
CGTTAAAATGAAGGATATGACCATTGATGTTGGACTTTCCTTCGATAAACTAAAAGAGGTCATTCAGATTGGGGATATCATCACATTGCAACGAGATACCTATCCCCTGCTCAACAACGTGATAGCCGGAAAATCCTTGGATGACCGAGCTGGGGTGGTTGTCATGATGATCTGCCTCGAAGAGCTCTCCCATCTAAAACATAGCCACGATGTCATTGCGGTTGCAACAACACAAGAAGAAGTCGGAGTTCGGGGAGCGTTTACGAGTGCTTATACGCTAAACCCTGACCTAGCCGTAGCGATTGATGTTACCCATGCTAGTACTCCGGATTCTAAGGGACTAACAACTCTTGATTTAGGTAAAGGACCTGCTGTAGCTCTTGGACCCAACATTCATCCTGCTATCTACCATCATTTCTCAGCAACCGCCCTAGAACACCGTTTACCGATCCAACTTGAACCGATTCCCGGAGCCTCAGGAACGGATGCCTGGGCAATACAAGTATCCCAAGCAGGTATTCCTACCGGTCTTCTCTCGATCCCCCTGCGTTATATGCATACGTCTGTTGAAACTCTGGACATGCAAGACGTACTCAACTCTGGCAAATTACTTGCTCATTTCATCTCCTCCTTGCCGGACGATTTGGAGGAATTTCTATGTTATTAAAGACTCTGAGCGAATTAAATGGCACCTCAGGGGCTGAAGGCTCCGTCCGTGATTTCTTGCGTCAACAACTTGAACCTTTCGTGGATACAATCGTTGTTGATAAAATGGGAAATTTAATCGCAACAAAAAATGCTCATCTTCCTGGTCCTAAAATTATGCTTGCCGCTCATATGGATGAAGTGGCGCTGATGATCACAGATATCACCAGCGACGGGTATCTTAAATTCCGGTCCGTTGGTGGGATTGACCCTCGAATCCTCGTCTCCAAGCCCGTACAAATTAATGATACCCTCGTCGGGGTGATTGGGGCCAAAGCCATTCATCTACAAAAACCATCCGAACGGAAAAGATCCTTACCCTTTGACAAACTTTATATTGATATCGGGGCCAAATCAAAAGAAGACGCTGCTTGCAAGGTCAAACTGGGGGATTATGCTTATTTTATGACGAAATGCGAACCTTTTGGAGAGGGCCTATATAAAGGAAAAGCGTTTGATGACCGAGTTGGATGTGCCATCTTAGTAGAACTTCTCAAGAAGGACTATGCTTTCCCCCTAGTTGCAGCGTTTACAGTCCAAGAAGAGGTTGGACTTCGTGGCGCCAAGGTCGCGGCTTACCACGTTGCCCCGGATTTTGCGATTGTTCTCGAGGGAACTGTAGCAGCTGATGTATCCGATCGTGAAGAAGATGGGTGGGTTACGGAATTAGGCAAAGGACCGGCTTGCTCATTGATGGATAGAACAACCCTCTACTCTCCAAAGCTTGTCCAGTGGGTAGTTAGCTTAGCCCGTGAAAAGGGAATTCCACTCCAATTCCGGCGCGGAACAAGTGGTGGTAATGACGCAGGCTCAATTCATATCAGTAAAGCAGGTATCCCGACCATTGTCTTAAGCGTCCCTTGTCGCTACATCCATTCCTTCGTCTCAGTTATTTCTGAACACGACTATACCGCGTGCTTCAAACTAGTGGACGGACTTTTAGTTGATCTCCCGCGCAAACTTAGAATTAGCCCGATGGATAAGGAGGACTTGTAATGGATTTTGAGCTGTTAGGACAGTTAACCCAGTTATTTGGCCCGTCGGGTTCAGAAGAGCGGGTCGCGGAATTTATCTCGACCCAAGTGCGTCCTTACTGTGACAAACTAACAATCGATACCTTAGGAAACCTTATTGTCCAGCGTCACGGAACGGGTAAACGCATTATGATCGCCGCCCATATGGACGAAATTGGTCTAATGATTACTCATATTAATAAAGAAGGATTTCTACGCTTCACCCCCCTCGGTGGAGTGCGAATCCAAAACCTTATTGGACAAAGAGTTCAGTTCGACCAAGGAAGGATCGGAACAATCGGAGTAGAAAAATTAGACAACCCCACAGATTTTAAACTTGATAAACTTTATCTTGATATAGGAGTCTCGTCGCGAGAAGAAGCCGAGCAATATGTCCATATAGGGGAAACGGCAGTGTTCGTCGGGAATTTCGCAGAATCTGAATCTCGAATTATCTCTAAGGCTCTTGATGACCGCGTAGGTTGTTTTGTTGCGATTGAAGCTCTTAGACGGACTAAGTCCACTCACGAATTAGCGTTTGTCTTTACTGCCCAAGAGGAAATCGGGACCCGTGGCGCCCAAACCGCTGCCTATTCTCTCGAACCTGACTTGGCCATAGCCGTGGATGTCACCTCTACCGGAGATACTCCCAAAGCACACCCTATGTCTGTAGAGTTAGGAAAAGGGGTTGGAATTAAGGTACTCGACCACTCTATGGTAACCTCACCACGAATCAAGCGTTGGATGGCGGATGTTGCCACGAATCGCAAAATTCCCTTCCAATGGGAGATTCTAGAGTATGGGGGAACGGATTCCGGAGCAATTCATTTGTCCAGGGGAGGGGTCCCCTCAGGGGTCCTTTCAATTCCCACACGTTATGTCCACAGTCCCGCCGAAATGCTTGACAAAAATGACGTAGAAGCAGCCGTGGAACTACTTGTGGCACTTTTAGAAAGCACCGCCGAACTATAAAACCCAACCAAAATAAACCCTCATAAGTTTATGAAAAACAAGACTGGAGGCAGTATGTTGCTTCCAGTCTTGTTGCTAGCTATTCTTCTCTCTCTCCAAGTATAGGATACCAAACTGTTCTTGATCTTCAGCAAGCCAAAAGCAAATCGACACTTGCAAAGGATTCTTTGCAAGTTGACAATCGTTCGATTCCCGCTGTACGAAGATGTTTTAACATCTTGTTCTCTAAGATATAATATCCTTAAAACAAAGGTGAGGAGAATCATGATGATCCGAACAATTCTTTGGTTTGTCTACTTTTGGCTATACCTAATTAAGATCGAACCCGCTCTTCTAAAAGTTAACCGCCTGACCAAGGAGGGAAAAATCGCCGAACGTGATCAGCTTACAGCACAAGTTGCTGAAAAATGGGCTCAGTCTCTTGTGATGTTTGCAGGAGTTACGGTTGAGATCACTGGAGAAGAGAAGATTCCATCAGGCCCGGTCCTCTTTGTGAGTAATCACCAGGGGAATTTTGACATCCCAATTCTCTTGGGTTATATTAACAAACCAAAAGCCTTCATTGCCAAAATCGAACTGCTCAAGCTACCTCTCATTCGCACTTGGATGACTCATATGAAATGTGTTTTTATGGACCGCTCCGATATCAGACAGTCTCTCAAAGTCATTAACCAGGCCGCAGAGCATCTAAAGGAAGGATACTCTATGGTCATCTTTCCAGAAGGCACGCGGAGCAAAAGTGAGACTCTAGGAGAATTCAAACCCGGAAGCTTAAAGTTAGGATTGAAGGCCGGGGTTCCCATCGTTCCGATTACAATCCGTGGGTCTTATAAAATCATGGAACAAAACGGTTTTATTATTAAGCCGGCCCATGTTGAGATTGAAATTTCCGACCCCATCCCAACGACCGGACTCACGAAGGACCAAAGCACAGAATTACCTGAAAAGGTCCGGAAAATTATCGAACAGGGATTAGGACGACTCCTTTAGAGACCCGAATCAGAAATTGTTCAGTGGCGAAGGTTAAAGCTCTCTTTCGCTTTAACCATCGCTACGACGACTTCGTTCACGGGAACTGGAACCCCCGATTCATGGGCAAGTTTTACAATTGCGCCGTTTAAGGTATCGATTTCCGTCCGACGACCGCTCTGGATATCTTGAAGCATCGAAGCATGATGTGCATACGTTGGTGGTATTAAGTTGTCATAGAAATTTAACAAATAGCTTTGTGCGTCAGGCCAAAACGTGAGTATGTTTCTTGCTCTGAGTAAGTTAAAAATTTCTCCAATGATCTTATTCATGAGGTCTCTGGTGACAGGTTCTGCGGATAACTGTCCATAGCTCACTTCGAAAATAGCTCCTAATGAATTCAGCGCCGAATTATAGATAATTTTGCCCCAAACATATTTCATGATTTCCAGAGAGGCTTTGGTGGGAATACCGGATTTACGAAATACTCCCGCATACTCTTCCAACAGCTCAGGGTTGATGAGGTTTTTGGGAGATCCAATAATGACATCATCTGCAATGACCGTGACCCTAGACTCACCTTGCGCTAAGGTCTCTGCTCCGAAAATAACTCGGCCAAGAATGAGTCTATCTTCGGGGATGAATTTGGCCGCTGCCTCGAAATTCCCATAGCCGTTTTGTAAGAGAAAGACATTCGTCTTATCCCCGACAAGGGGGGCAATTTGTTGTGCAATGATTTCTGTGGCGAATGTTTTGACGGTAACAATAATCATATCAAACTGATTGTGAACGAGTTCACTAGCATCGGATACTACATTCAAGTGCTCGATCATATGCTCTCCCCATATTCCAGAAACCTTTACCCCATTCGTCTTTATCTTGACAATACTTGCAGGTCGGCCAAGCCCTATCACTTCGTGACCTGCCAAACTTAAAAAGCAAGAATATACCGTTCCTAAGGCGCCTAAGCCAACTACTAAAGTTTTCATACTAGTTCCTCCTCAAAGATGCACAAATAGTAGTAAACACCGTTAATCGTACCATATTCTAGTTGTATTTACGACTGACACTGCGCATCACAGAACAGCAACCTCTCTCACATGATACCCCGAGGAATGGATAACAAGAACCAAAAGGGGTTATGGTAGCTGATTTTTGTGGATATTCGAGAACGTCGTTTTCTCTTATGTCCTTTCAGCCATGTGTAAATAATTTCGTCTAGGCGCCACACTTTTGTAGGCCGGTCGGATGATTTTCCCGGAATTGACAATTTCCTCAATGCGGTGGGCACTCCAACCTGCGATTCGAGAGATGGCAAAAATGGGCGTAAACATCTCTACCGGGATGTTGAGCATTCTGTAAACAAAGCCGGAATAGAAATCGACGTTGGCACTGACACCCTTATACATTTTATTTGACTTTGCAATCACCTGAGGGGCCAGTCTCTCAACCGCTGCGTAGAGATTAAATTCGTCTTCTAAACCCTTTTCTCGGGCTAATTGGGCAACATAATCTTTGAGAATAACCGCTCTTGGGTCCGAGATGGAGTAGACGGCGTGACCAATCCCATAGATTAGACCGGATCGGTCAAAGGCATCTTTGGTCAGAATCTGAGTCAGGTAACGCTCAATCTCTTCGTCATCCTGCCAATCCTTTAATTTGTCTTTAATGTCCTCAAACATTTGGACAACCTTGATATTAGCTCCTCCATGACGCGGGCCTTTAAGCGCACCGATGGCTGCCGACATCGCAGAGTAAGTATCCGTTCCCGTCGATGTTACGACATGGGTCACAAAGGATGAATTGTTACCCCCTCCATGTTCGGCATGAAGCACGAGGGCCAAATCAAGCAACTTTGCCTCTAGCTTTGTGTAATTACTATCCGGTCTCAACATAGAAAGGATGTTCTCGGCAGTACTTAACTCCGTCCGAGGACTGTGAATATATAGGCTTTGATTATCATGGTAGTGAGAATAAGCTTGATAGCCATAGACAGCCAAAGATGGGAAGCAGGCAATTAGGCCAAGGCATTGTTTTAAGACATTACTTATCGTTGTATCATCAGGATTATCGTCAAAGGAGTACAAGGCTAAGACACTTCTGGCTAACGTGTTCATGATATCTCTGCTTGGAGCCTTTAAAATTACGTCCCGGGCGAAATCCTCCGGTAGTTTTTGATATAGAGCAAGAAGTTGTTTAAAATGCTCTTGGGCATTCTGATCCGGGAGTTGCCCAAAGAGCAGTAAATACGTTGTCTCTTCAAATCCATAGCGATTATCCTCTGAAAAGCCTTTAACAAGATCCGCAATATCATAGCCTCGATAGATTAAGCGACCTGGAACGGGTACGATTTCCCCTTCATCTAAAATATAGGAATGGACTTCGCCGATCTCTGTTAGACCTACGAGCACCCCCCTACCGTCTAAATCACGGAGTCCACGTTTGACCTGATATTTGCTGTATAGTTCAGGATTAATTGAACTGCTCTTTGCGGCCATTCTACTGAACTCGCGCAGCGTTTTTTCTTCAGACTCTTCTAAAATGTAATCTTCCATGATACAATCCCCCTCTTTAATAGTTTCCCCAAGAATAATACTAAAACTGTCCTTTTTTTTATTCTTTTGATCTAAGTTACATCTTTCACTAGCTTACCCAGACCCAGAAACAAAATTCCGCTTAACTTAAACTTTTACTAAAAAAACAAACCCTAGACAAAGGTCTAGGGTGACAGCTAACTGTTTCCTCCCTTTCCACGCTTACGAAGTTAGCTGACGGATTCGGGTCGAAAAGTAACCCTACCCTCACAAGGCCTTGCCCTGTGAAGGATTCACCCCAAAAATGGTTCCCCCGCTTCTTAATAGAATTAAGCGATAAAGAGCGATATTAAGTTATTGCTTTAACATTCCCCCCCAGCGAAAATTCCTAGATGAATCTTCCTATCGCAGGGCGGGACGGGATGGAAATAGATTTTAAATATTGTATCATTCACTATTGAAAATAGTCAAGGCTTGATCTCTATATTGTTTTTCAGAGCTTGAGGCTTTTTGCTTGTAGGGGTTAGGTTTGCCTAGTAGAAAAGAGCGCCAAAGGCTCGGGAATAATCGACTCGTTGTCGGACAAAATAAGCTAGATAAGAGGGAGAAAACGTACGCAGTTGGCTGAAAATGATCAAAGAGCGTAGCGACCAATATGAATTATCCATTCTTGTATTCTTTCAGATTTGATAATCCTTCTAACACTTCATCAATTGGCAAATTTCCTTTTTCAAGTTCAGCTTGGTCTTTATTTATTAGTCTTTCATAAAAGGCTATGCCTTTAGACAAAATATCATTGTTTGCCTCACTTGTTCCAGTTAAAGTAAAAAGCACGTCCTCGGCTTTTGCATAGTTTTTGGTGAGTTCGTAGTATTGGAATAACAATAATTTGCTTTCATTAGGAACATTGAACCAGCCAATTTTCTCTATTAGTTCATTAACCTTGTCTTGATTTTGTTTCAAGACTGAATTGTCATCATTTACTAAAACATTAATCATAATATTTAAATTCTTTAAGTATAAATTCCTTGCTCTAGACTTCTCTCCCTTAGTTTCATAAATATCTGCTTGTTGTGTTAATAATTCACCTAGCATAAGACACTTTTCAGTATTTATCTGTCTACTTCCACTTACTTTGTGGATTAGGATTTCGTAGGGAAGCGCCTCTATTACTTCTTTATTTAAATTGGTGAAATGTTTTAATGTTTCACTTAGAACCTCTTGACTCTCTTCAATTTTATTTTCAGCCTTTAATCCCATAATTCTGCCAATAGCAGTCGTAAATTCTTTTACCATTCTCATGAAATAATCTTTTTCTTCAAACATTTTGTACTCCATCATTCCAAAGTAAATTCCCAAAGTTCTTCAAAGGTTCCAGCAATAATGATCTTTTTTCGTCCTAGTTCTTGTAGTGCCGTTGTTACTTCCAACCCCCTCGTTTCAAACAGCGGCCGGGATGGAACCACCATAATATATTTCGTTTATTTACTTAAATTCATGCGTTCGGTATATAATCCATTGTTGAGTATTAAGAAAAAGCCAATCCTCAATATTGGCGATTTCAAGGATTTGCGCATTTCAGGAAGACATCCTCCTGTCCAGTTTCACAACGTACTCGGGCTGCGATAATTGGGCTTTTGCCTCAGATATGTTCACTCGTCTTCTAATATCCGATCTCGTACGCTTTTTAAGCCGATATTCAATGCTATTAATTTCAATAATTTCTTGATCCTTAATTGTCTTTACGTAAAAGAAAAGGGATCCGATTACAGCTAAGAAGATTGTTAAAACAAAATAGGTCGTTGCTAGAGATACATAAATTGTATAGTCATAATTATTCACAACTGCGTTCTTTAGGACCAACATTTTTAAATATCCCATTCCATAGAACAATAAAGAAAAAAGATAACAAATAACTGTTGCTTTTGGCACTATTACACCTCCACTTTAAGTAAACTCCTGTCACATTCGATACAAAAACCACTGACAAACTGGAACTCGATATTTCAACTAAAATTCTTCATATAACCATTAATCGCTCCCTGACAACCAAATATAAGTTCGCGAAAACCATTGGACTTTTCCTCTCCACGAGTAAGTACTTTATCGATACGAATGACGATTGTCTCCTCCGCCTTCGATAATTCTATATTTCACAGGGCGTATGATTCCTTCTTTGGAGTGCCATGTAATGGTCTTAATAGGTCTCATCATGTTAACGCATTCATCGTTCATTCTCTCCACCTCGCAGTACATGTATTTGGATATTGTTCGAACCCTTGTTCCTATTATAGTCGCATTCTGTTCGAATTTCAATAAAAAAAACTACCTATAATAAGTATATCAGCCCTCTCCGACAAATCGATGAGGACTGACTACCCTTTAAATTGCTCCATATTTAATTTGTATAACGAACTACATTTTTAATGAATTAGTTCATGAATTCCGATTATAATAAGTACCATTCCTGATATCACTTGGGACAAATGTTCAAATCGGTCGGAAGCAGTTTTCCAACCGATCAAGTATCCCACGCTAATTGTAATCATACTGAAAATAAATACTGAAATGCCTGATGAAAGAGGGTCCATTCCTGTAAGTCCAGCTCCAACCCCAGTCGCAATACAGTTAAACGATAAAGTCAGGCCTAAAACCATTGCTTCTTTGGTTGAGATGAAATCGTTAGCGTCAAAATCAGCGGCAGAAGGTTCTTTAGTAATTTGGACAACACAACTCAAGGCCTTGATTGGAACAGAGTAAGTCTTGATAACTGGAATAGCGGCTGATAAACTATTGCTTGTTGATGTCTTATATACTATTACCCAAATTCCTATGGCGACAATCATTAACGCCCCTAGCTCACCCGCTACCGAAATATATTGACTAAGAAGATGTCCTGTTAAGACGAAAATGGCTACAACTATCATTCCTTCAAGCCGCCGGGTTGCTTGGACTGCATATTTGTTGCGGTAGAACGGTCGGACAAAGGTTCCACAGGAGGTTTGGTCTTTGAAATTGTCATCACGAGTTATCCATTAAAAGAATTGTGGATCACACTACTCATTAAGTATAGTTTGTAAAACGTCCACAATCACAGGGTCAAACTGTTTTCCGGCTTGCATTTTTATTTCATAAATGGCTTCTGCTACGCTCCTTCGACTCCGGTAAGGCCAATCACTTGTCATGTAGATGTATGCCTCAGCAGTGGCAATGATTCTCGCCGCTAAGGGAATGCGATCTCCCTTGAGACCAGCGGGATAGCCTGTGCCATCATAACGCTCATGGTGAGCTAAAACAAATTCTGCCATACCTGCGTACTCGTTGACTGAACTGAGAATCTTATATCCATTCTCTGCATGTCTTTTGATTTCTTGCCACTCGTCAGGACTTAACGGTTTAGTTTTTTCAAGTGTTGTCTTTTTAATAGTTATCTTGCCGATATCATGCAGATTGCTGGCAATCTGCAGCTCATGAAGCCGTTCCGAACTAAGTTTAAGGGCTTTCCCTAGCTTAACGCTAAGTTCACTCACCTGCTCGGCATGTTGCTGTTCGCGAGGGTTATTGCCATAGAAAGTCGTCTTGATGGTTTCAAGGATATGCTGACGAATGATACCTCTTTCTGACAATTTGTGTTCATACATTCTTTGATCTGCCTCTTTTAAGACTTCAGAGATCGCCTTACCCGATTTGTCTTTAGTAGCCAAGCCAAAGGCAACGGACACACTGACCGCTTCTACCTTTTCACCGCTCATCGCCTGAAGAGTACGCTGAATAAGTTTCTCTCCTTGCAGAGCATCGGTTCTTTGTAATATGATTGCAAACTCATCTCCACCTGTTCGGACCACAATATCCCCTTCTCGGCATGCATGGCTAATGATTTCGGCTGTTCGCTTCAAAAGCAGGTCACCAGTCACATGGCCAAACACATCGTTAGCCAGCTTGAGTCCGTTGACATCAGCTGTAACAATGGTTAGAGGCAGGTTATTCTGCATGTCGATACGTTGCAGTTCCTCCTCAAAGAACCTTCGATTCTTCAACCCAGTCAAGCTGTCGTAGTAACCCAAGTTGACGAGATTTAGTGCTTGACTCAAATCCTGGTTCAGTATTCTGATTTTGTCCGCAAGTGCTATGGAAAGTAAAACAGCTTCGAAACCAGTGGCTATTTGAAAGCTATAGAAGTTAAGGAGGTTATAAGGTAATACTGCAAGAAACGTCAAAGTATATACAAAAATCCCTATTAGTACAACGTATGACGAAATAATATAGAAGCGCGCATTCTTATTACCCCTCCTGGCAGCCATAATTCCTGCTACCAATAGAGAAATAGGAACAATCAGCCCTAAAATAGTGGAATATCGGTTCATAAGCCTATAATCAAATATGAATATACCCGCAGACAATCCTAGTGAAGCTATGATTAATAAGTTCAGAAATTGGTGCACCCTTCTCATTAGCTTCTTTGTGTCAAGGAACGATTGCGCGTAAAGGATGGTAAAACATGATGCTATACCTAGAAAAAACAATGAAAAATAGGCCGAGGCAATTGGATTTTGCCGAAAAAAGAATTCTGTCGTCATGCGGTTCATAGCCAAGAAATAGGCAACTATGGTCAACAGATATATCAAATAGTACAAATATGTCTTATCTTTTACAAAAATATAGATAAATAAATTGTATAAGAACAGACCTAACATGAGACCATAGAATATGCCTAAAAGAATAAGCTTATAATCAAGGATGTGCCTAAATGCATCCCCCTTAATTATTCTCAACGGTATGAAAAGAGGAGATTTAGATTCTACACGCAAATAGAAGGTAGTTGGCTCAGACATAAACTCAGGTAACTGAAAAGCCACATTTCGATAAACAAGTTCGTTGTCATCCAGCTTTTTAAGACCTCCTCTTGACTGTACATTCCAAACCTTTTTCCCTCCTTCTTCGCTAGCCCCAATCTGTTCGGCATTTTGACAGTAAAGGTCGGCGTAGTAAACAAATTGCGCATCTAAGTCAAGCAGAAAACGATTTTGGTCCGCGTCTTCCAACCCTTGACTCCGCTTTTCATTTTTTAATAATGTGAACCTTAACCAAAAAACCGAATTACTGATACCAAGATTAATTGTGTCTTTGTTATGTTTAATGAACTGCTTCGAATAGGCATCTGAACTGACATCGTCAATACTGAGTTTGTCGGTCTTATCCTCCAGGATTTCCACATGGCTACCTAATGGTAAATCCTGTACTTTCTCATCTAACTTAATCACATCTGCTGCCATAGCTGGCTGAAGGCTGGCCAATACAAATACACACGACAACATTGTCATTATGCATATGACCAAAAAAGAACGCCTCATCGCTTAAATCCCCTAACACATTTATATTTTCCTGATTACCATTCTTTTTGATACTGATAAGTCAAAAGGTCTAATCATCTTCCAGTTGGAGGTAAGCCATGAAAAATTTTGTAAAAGCATTAACAGGATTGCTATTTCTATTAGCCACTTTATGCGTTTTAATTTTCCTACCCGCAGGTACAGTAAATTACCTACAGGCGTGGATCTACCTGCTTGCATTTGCTGTATCAGTTATTCTAATTACTTTCTATTTATTTAGAAATGATCAAAAGCTTCTAGAGCGCCGCCTTAAAGCGGGTCCAACTGCTGAAAAAGAGAAGAGCCAGAAAATGATACAGGCCCTAGCAAATGTATTTTTCTGCTTAGTATATATTATTGCAGGGTTCGATTATCGATTTCATTGGTCAAATGTTCCTTTCACTATTAGTCTAATTGCAGACGTTTTTGTTGCCTTAGGATTCTATATAGTCTTTCTTGTGTTTAAAGAAAACAGTTATACATCGGGTATAATTGAAGTAGCGAAAGACCAAAAAGTAATATCAACAGGGCCCTATGGAATAGTTCGTCATCCTATGTATTCGGGAGCATTGCTAATGATGCTATTTTCACCTGTTGCACTGGCTTCATATTGGGGGATACTTTGTGTAATACCTTTAATCTTTACTATAGTCATGAGGCTACTTGATGAAGAAAAGATTCTCTCAAAAGACCTATCCGGTTATAAAGAATATTGCCAAAAGATTTTATACCATTTGATTCCATTAATTTGGTAAATGGACGTCATTATCCCATGCCAGGTAAGGTTGCCTTTCTGCATCACTGTCTGTATAGCGAAGTGAAGCATACTGGAATGCATTTTCATAAAAAACATCACTACAAACCGGTAGCTTGTCCGAGTGTAGTGATGTTAGCTCTATAGCAAGTGAATTATTTTTAGTAGTTTATTTGATTCTTCGTAAGGAGGTTAGACTGGTTCTGGACAAGTAACGATCAATAAACTCTTGGGGAAGTTTCTTGATTAACATCACGGGTATAATAGACCTGTTAAGGACAGTATGTGCCAAACTACCCAAAATCAACCCTTGTAAATTCGAATGCCCCCGTGTACCCATAACTATTAAATCAAATGAATTTCTTGTTGTATAATCAAGGATAAGATCAACAGTGTCGGATATTTCCGAAAGTCTTGTATTTGAAAATAGCTCTTGATGATTGACGTTATATTTATGATTGCAGAATATTTCATTGGTTTTTGATAGTATTGCATTATACTCTTTTTGTATTTCCATATTAGATTCATCGAGAACATGTTTAACCCATTCCGAGGTGGGGCTAACTGGCCAAGTATGGATCCAACTACATTCTTTTTCTTCAAAAACCACATCACGATCGTGTATATGCAAGACAGTTAAATGCATATTGGGCATATTCTGTAACAGCGTCGCAGCGTAAACGGCTGCTGAAAAAGCTTGATGAGATCCATCGGAATAGAGGAGCACTTTAAACTTATCATCAGTCATATAAAGACCTCCTTATAAATAATTTATTTAGAATTATATCATAATTCTTCGAATAATAAACAAATCGCCTATTTACTGAACCACGTGCATGAACAGCTTTCCTGTTGATGGTGTCAAGATAAAGTAGTCCAAATAGTAAGACGTCCGTGGCTTATGGGAACCTAATTCTGTCAAAAAATATCCTACACCCGATAGATTATTCGGATGTAGGAACGTCTCATTTTCAATCATCTTTCAGTTTTTCTTAAGATATATTTCAGGTTACCTTAAGGTGTATTTCAGTTCAGAACAATAATGTCATTGAATTATTTCCAGATCATAAGGGTCGTATGCAAATTCGCCGCATAGAATATCTAACCGCACTACAACAAATACTCCATTTTCATCAATATCAACTCTGACGACCGTTCCTTTGCAGTGATTGATCGTCTCGACACGGTCTCCGACTTGGAACTGGTACTGGTGGCGAAGGGATGGGCTTGTTTCGAATGCAGTATTTCTAACAAACATAAATTATGCCCTCCTTTTTTCAATCGCACTATAGTTCACAAATATAGTCTAACATTACCTTAAAACAATGTCTATATTCAATCAATAGTGGCATAATCTAATTTCGTTATCGACCATTAACCGCTTTCTTAAACAACAATGTGGAATTAGCAGTGTCAGATCAACTGACGCGTCACTTCACTTAGGCCAATCCGATGATGGAACAGATCACGAAATCTGCGATGATGTTTTGGAGTACCTAAAATATAATTTCTTGCTTCTTCGAAAGATTTGAAGGTTGCGACATTGCGGCAATAATGAGGCGTATCTACCCAGATAACAAAGCCGTTACTAGACTCAACCACGTAGTGATAATAGTCATTATGGCGCAAGATGAGGGTACTTTCAGATTTCAATGTGTCATAGCTCAGATAATCCAGAGATTTAGCAAAAACATCTTTAGTCACAAGAAACCCTCCTGATTATATGGGATGGATATATTGTAGTATTATTCACAAATAATTCAAGAGAAAAATTATGACAAATTTAGCGGGGATAATTTTAGTCCCAGGTCATTCTATGTTTCGAAAAGTATGTATGACAATCATCACCGGGCACAACTTGCGTATATTTATGGCATTGTAACGGTAGGCAAATTTTCAGATCTCCGTTTACCGTGCTTGGTTTCAATTGAACGGCAGAATTTTCCTTCAGGTGGCGGTCTCCAGCCATATCCCCTGGGTAAATTTTATGTGGTCAAAAAACAGGACAGCCAAAGCCGTCCTGTGAGATTTGAATAATCAACCATGACTAGGATCTGCATTTTCATTAGTTGGGATATCCGTCTTTTCTGCTAATACTTTTGACTTTGGTGTTATTATTCCTGGTTTAGGAGTATTTCCTCGTGGTAAGAAATTTGTATTGCTACTTTTACCTAAGGTTGCCATATTCTAATCTCCTTTACATTAAATCTAAATTTAGTTTCTGCAAAAGGCAGAATTCTAAAACGTTAATTTATGCCATTATAGGGTTCTCTTTCTATTTGTTTGAAATCAACGTTGATCCCAATATAAGTGCTCCTCCTATTATTTGATAGATTCCAAATGGTTCCCCTAAAATAGCTACTGCAAATATTATTGCAAATACCGGATCTAAGTAACTATATAGAGCTACGGTAGTAGAGGAAAGTTCCGTATAACTTGAAAAATACATTTGATACGCAAGCCCCGTATGTACAATCCCCAAAATAAGCAACATAACAATTCCATGTAGGTCTAATGAAGTCCACTGGTGGATTGGACCTTCAAATATAACAAGTGGCGCCAAAATCGCCGCTGCCATCATTAGTTGGATAAAGGTAGCTGATTGTATAGGAATATGAGTTCCAAACTTACGGTTAATAAGCACAATGATAGCATATAACATTCCCGACACTGCCCCGAATGAAATACCCATTAAATTAGCCTCTTTAATATTTAGCGATGTTGCCACTATTAAAATCAACCCACAAAATGCAATTACAACACTTAGAACTTGATGAGAAGAGAGTTTTTCCTTTAATAGAATTGGTGCTAAAATCAACACATAAATGGGACACATATTGTATACCAAGGTTGCATTGGCTACGCTTGTAAAGCGGTATGCCATAAAGAGTACTACCCATGCAAGTCCTATTAACATTCCACTTAGCATTACGGGCATTGCACTTTTGCTCTTGATAAACGAGAATAAGTTTTGTTTATCCCTCCTAATAAAAAAATAAACAACTGGTAGTGCAATGATCGCTCTGCTAAAAGCAAGTAATATCGGAGAAATTGAAATATTACGAGCAAAAACACCTATGCTACCCCAAATAATCATGACAAATATTATTTTGAATTTACTGCTCACACATTCACCCCAACTTACAATTATTTTTTCGAAGATACGGTCCCCGCCCCGACTATACATAAAATTCAAGAGGATAACCTTTGCCAAGACAAAGATCACCCTCTTATTATACATCATTTTCAGACAAGTCACCGTTTAGACGTACGTACATGTAATAAAGCATCGTTGTTGACTTGTTTCAAAAACTCCTCTGGAACGTTCATAGTATAGATGAACCCTGATGATAGCTTGCCTTAGAAAATGGATGACCATTACGAGATGCAATCAAGTAGGTCGGAAGGCATGGATGATTATACGTTCCGACGAGAGTTTGACTTTGCTTCACTCAATAAGAAATCCCCTCGCTAGGAGGGGTATTAAAGAAGGAGGAGAAAAGAAAATTGAAAAGATGCTAGTTTTATGTTAACCGCTAAAATAGCGTGTAATCCTCTGTTGTTCTTATCTTAGAATAAATTTGTTAACGTTCCATGAACTTCATATGAAGAATATGTTAAACCTAATAATGGAAAATTGCTTTTCTCATTTCATTGGATTTTTGGTACAAAGACGATTTTAAATCCGATGTAAAACAAATTCTCAAGCAGGCTTTTAATGTTGCTCGAGAAGAGATTTAAGATGATAGAATCTGTTTAAAGGTTGTGCTATTTTTGCTTTAGTAATGTAAAACCTTAACTTGTGAGGTTTTGTTGACAGGAGTTGAGACGATTGGCGGTCATCGGAGGGCGAGCTCATATAAATGGAATTACATTTGCCACCAATACACACGTAGTCCGCGGGAAGCTAATACAAGGGGATATATCTATCAAGGTGCAACGATTGCCCGGCATTCGGGTATTTAATTTAATGGACAAAGTTCCTCTCTTGCGTGGGGTTTCTAAGTTGGTAAAGCTTAATCTTAAGATGTTTCTCGTTATTGTCCTTTTCCTCGCTATACCGTGGGATTGGGTATCACCTTCTAATGATATGGTCGTTTCTGAATCGATCTGGCCGATGTTCGCATTGTGCGGATTTGTCGTTATACTAGTATTTATCCTAAAGCAACTTTGGCAATTCCATGGAGCTGAGCATAAAGCTTTTAACATTTATACAAGTGGGTCTGATCTTTCATTAAGTGCGGTAAGGGATGCTAGTCGAGTAAGTGAACGATGTGGAACTAATTTGGCCGTAATATTGTTACCAATTGTGTTTTTGTTATCTTCTGTTACGATTCCATTTTTCACATATGTTGTCGCCTGTTCTATTGGTTACGAGATTTTTAACTGGAGTTCTCGACACAAGCGTTTAAAACCAGCTTTTCTAATTGCCGGGTTCATTCAAAAATACATTGTGACCGCGGAGCCAACTGAAGATCAATTACGATTGGCTATTGCAACATTATCCAAGGCTATTGAATGTGATAGATTACGGTAGCAATCTACTAGTTTATGCTTTAGCCTTTAACCCTAATTCCGATTTACATCTTTTTCTGATTGCCATTTCCTATACTTCTTTCTGATAAACAACCCACAGTAATGATAATACCCAATACTACAAGGAAAGGTAACATTGCAACAAGCAACACAATAAAATTTTGTGTTGCTTCTACTAATTGCTTCATCGAATCTGTGAAAGAATATGCCATTCTTGTCCACAATCCTTTTGCTTTCCCGGGCACTATGATATTGGTTTCGTCGACCTCTCTTATGGTTACTTTTACAGTGGAATAAGTTACAAGGCTATCCCATTTCCTTAGCGTCCCTATGTAACTCGCTCTACATTAGGTAATAGTTAAGAGGCAAATAAACCCAATTTAGCAGACTCTAAGCATTAAGCCTATATATCTCAATATATGTCCTTAACATGTGT
This sequence comes from Bacillota bacterium, assembly GCA_021779415.1. The sequence goes on along the minus strand of JAJYAS010000004.1, from coordinate 1,510 downwards.
CACTTCCATTTTGTGTCAAGTAAGGATGCAAAGAATATTATGTAATATATTGGAAAAGGAGGGTGTGACAATGTTATTTGGTTGTGCTGGTATTGCTATCGTAGTTGTTTCTATTCTTATTCTTATTGCCATGGGCATTGTTTTCTAATCCGAGATCTTCTTTCAGAAATGGAGAAAATGCTCCACCACACATTGGTCCTAATGGTAGTGGCGTCCCACGTTGGTACGTTCTTAGCCTTAGGTGAATTTTCTAAGATAATAGAATTCGACCAGGCTAGAAATGCCTGGTCGAATTCTATTATCTATTTCCATCTGAAGTTTCGAAAAGATGATTGCAATCGACGATGTTTCGCGCGAAACGGCTGATGGCCTTCTAGGCGTCTGCCCAAAGGTTTTCATGTCCTCGATTAGCAAAACCCATTTGTATTCATTCTTAATTCCCTGTCTTTGTGCGTCAGCGTAGATATAATAGTTAAAAAACTTGGCTAGAATAAAGAAAGATGGCAAAGGGTTCGCCTTATGATGGGACAAGTTTTATTCCAATTATTAGAAACGGTTACTTTCGACCTAATACTCATATTCTAATTTTCCAAGGCCACCTGAGTTCAAACAGGTGACCTAAGTATTGTTAACTAGCCCACTGTTAGATGAAGGATAGACAAGGGGGCATACAAAATGTATTTGTATTTTAAACCTATTAAACACTTTCTACAATGTCTGATAAATTCAATCATTAAACATAATATCGTTGCCTTGGCAGCCGTCATTGCCTTTTTCGGACTTTCAGCTATGATTCCGCTGGCTCTTCTGCTTATATACGGCGCCTCGATTTTCGTTCCAAATACGTCAGTACAAAATTTCTTGTTAAATATTTTGCAATCATATGTCCCGACCCTACCGGATGCGAAATTATATATTGTTGAAAATGTATCAAGGTTGGTCGCATTGGGTTCCAAGCAAGTCGGTATAGTTGGTGTGATTGGCTTGCTTTGGACCACTGTGGGTGGATTTGTCTCATTTCAGCAGATTCTTGACATGATATGGGAAATCCCTCATCGTCGGTCATTTTTCATGCAATACCTGGTGGGCTTTAGTATTCTCGGAATATTATTGTCTTTGACCGTTGTTACATCATCGGCAACAACCGTATCACTCGCGTTGGTACAAAGAATTTTCACGAATGGCAACTTAACTTTCTGGCTAACACTTTTTCATGACATCTCTCGCATGTCGTTTCCGTTATTGTTGTTATTGACTTGCCATTTTTGTTATCGTTTCTTGCCATCGCAAACTATCAGGAATTCCTATCTCTTGATTGGCGCCATGGTTTCGACACTTGGAATATACCTTTCTCGTGAAGTGTTCGTTTGGTATTCACTTCACCTGGGGCAGTACGAAATGATCTATGGAAGCCTAACATTTATTATGTTGTTTACATTCTGGGTTTATATCGTCTGCATAATAGTATTGTTTGGTGCGGAGGTGGCTGTGACATTAAGAAACTTTAGGG
>JAJYAS010000379.1 GCA_021779415.1 Bacillota bacterium | reverse complement strand
ATTGAACAAAAATAGTAATCTACTACTTTTGAGTCGATTAGGATGATGCTTTGAACAGCTACCATTAATACCCCATGAATAGTATGGAAAGACGAGGGCAAAAATGGAATTATTAGTGAGTGTAAAATAGATAATGGGGTAACGATTATGGAAATTCAACCGCTTAACTATTCGTTTTTCCAACAACCTACGATTAGTTTGGCTCGTGCTATGTTAGGGAAATTGCTTGTGAAAGAAACAGAGTTAGGTACGGCGTCGGGGTGGATCGTAGAAACCGAAGCCTACATTGGACCAGAAGATCGTGCGGCACATGGTTTCGAAAATCGAAGGACTAAAAGAACTGAAGTAATGTTTGGACCACCTGGGTATGCCTATATCTATGTTATGCATACCCATTGCCTTATTAACGTGGTTAGTGGAGAGATCGGGTGTCCAGAGGCTGTATTAATTAGAGCTCTAGAACCATGTGACGGAATTAACTTGATGTATCAACGTCGTGGCAAAGAGAAAAAGGAACGAGAACTAACTAATGGACCAGGAAAATTAACGAAATCCCTTGGGATAGTAAAGGAAGACTACGGGAAAGCGTTGTTTGAGTATCCACTTTTTATCGCTGAAGGAAAAGAAATTGGTTCCATTGCGGTTGGTCCAAGAATAGGTATTCATAACAGTGGAGAAGCCAAACACTATCCTTGGCGTTTTTGGGTACAAGATAATCGCTTTGTCTCCAAATAGTATTAGTTAAAAAATGGGGAGTTTGTATTAAAAGATTCTGTTAAGACATGATAATATAAAAATGTTAGAATGTTGGTAAAAGTGTTAAGCAGAGGAATCAGGAAAAATAGTTATTATTGTTACGATTAAAGAAGAAGGAAATCTGTCGAAAGATTAGGGCAATAATTTGGGAGGGGAACTATATGAAAAAAAGTTTGGGCGCTAAAACGTTGCTTTATCCTACACCAGTTTTGGTAGTATGTACGTATGATGATGAAGGCAAGCCAAATGCTATGACGGCTGCTTGGGGTGGTATTTGCTGCTCATCTCCGCCTTGCGTGGCTGTTTCACTGCGTAAAGCCACTTATACTTATGGTAACCTTATATCCAAAAAAGCTTTCACCATCAATATTCCCTCAGAAAACTATGCCAGAGATGCCGATTATTTTGGCATGGTATCTGGAAAAAAGGAAGACAAATTTGCTAAGACCGGTCTTACCCCAGTTAAAAGTGATTTAGTCGATGCTCCTTATATCAGTGAATTTCCCTTTACTATAGAGTGTAAAATAATACAGGTGATTGAGATAGGCCTGCACACTCAGTTTATTGGTGAGGTTATGGATGTGAAAATTGAGGATACCCTCCAAGAAAAGGGAAATCAGCCGATGATTGAACAAATAAAACCTCTATTATATGCTCCAGACAGCAGAAATTACTATGCTATAGGGAACCAAATTGCCCCAGCATTTTCTCTTGGCAGTGAGATAAAGTAAGAAATTCAAAACAGTGTGGATTATTTATTAAGGATCTAAGCACTATCAATGTCCGGATCATTGACGGACGTGATAGTGCTTTTTACATAGTACAGCTGCAATGCAATATATAGTTTACATATTGGAATATATAATGTATAATATGCAATATAAGGAGGGGTGATGCTTGAAGAATTTGAAATTGAAATCAGCAAGAGCTAGTTTGGATATGTCTCAAGAGCAATTAGCAGAAGCAGTGGGCGTCACAAGGCAGACCATCGGAATGATTGAAGCGGGAAAATTTAATCCATCATTACAGTTGTGCCTAGCAATATGTAAAGCCTTAGGTAAAACTTTAGACGAACTATTTTGGGAGGGGTAAGTATGAAAGATGAACGAATTGAACAGGCAAAGCTCAAAATAAGAAGTGAAATGGCAATTATTATCTTATATGGGGCAGCGCTATCCTTTTTAGTCAAAACCTTGGTGTTCAATATTAGTTTACAAGAAAGTATGACAGAGTATTTTATTTTAATCTTTTTCCCGCTCTATCAGTTTGTAAGAATGCATATGTTGAAGGTGAGCATTCACAGTGAGGGTGGAAAAAAGTCATCCATCAAGAATTTGCTTATAGTAATTGGAGTTTTGGTGATTGCATCTATGGTGTTGATTTTAAATTCCATCAAGAAGTCAACAATGTATGACTGGCATAGCCCTGTAGTTTTCTTAGTTATATTTATAGTCTTATTTTTAGTGCTCTTTCTTCTTACCCATAAGTACAATCAGTACAGAAGCCATAAGTACGAAGAAGAATTCGATGACGATAAGTAAAATGACGTCCTTGATAGGAGGGTCATGACTAAATTATAAGAGGCCCTTTCTTAATTTTAGAAGAAAGGACCTGCTTTTTTGTAAAAGCCACTAGGAAATCAGATTAAGCAAAGCAACTAATGGTTGAGTTCTGATGCCCAGCCCGTATTGTCGTTAGAAACGGAAAAGTCTCCAAAAGAATCCGGCTGGATTAATGGCTTGTGAATTCTGAAGTGGAATGTTTTGGACATGTTGACCGGACTGAATCTTTAACGTCGCACTAGTACTGTTCGAAGTCATCGGTAATGCCGTGCTTTCAAGGTTTATAGAATAGGAGACTTTCATACCAGGATATCCGAACAGTTGTACAGGTTTGGTGGCTTTTAAAGCACTGTTACTGCGCCAGGCAGTTGTCACTTGACCAAAACCCGAGGTGGGTTCATCGATGGTATATTGTTTAATTTGAGGTCGAACCTGATCAAGGATGTCCCCATTGGCTTCAAGTGCACTTTGCAGGGATAGTAGCGTCTTTTGGCCTAAAACTGCCCCGATAATATAATGGGTTTCATCGCCAGCGACGACAGGTGTTGCGGATACGAAGCAGCCTCCGGCTGCTGTAGTTGATCCCGTTTTTACGCCCACAATTCCATGCTTTCCAAGCATTCCATTAACATTGTAAACCGTACCGGCTACGGGAAGGGTAACTTGAGGCATGGCAACTATTTCACGAAATATAGGGTCTTGCATAGCAACTTGAGCTATTTTTATTTGATCAACAGCATTGCTAACCGTTGCTTCACTGACACCACTCGCATCCTCATAATGTGTTTGGGTCATGTCAAGGGATTTAGCCGTTTCATTCATCATTGCTACGAAAGCAGCGTCAGATCCTGCTACCCAACGGCCTAAAGTATCCGCAATGTTGTCTCCTGATGGAAGCATTAATCCTTCTAAAAGTTGTTTCTCAGTGAGAGTTTCTCCCTCCGCAACCTTTAAAACCGAATAGCCATTATTTAAATCATTTTGGTACCCGGATACATCCAGTGCAGTCATTGTTAAGGTTGGGCCGCTTTGACCAGGTTGTAAAGGATGAGCTTTCAAGACTAAATAAGCCGTCATAATCTTTGTCACGCTGGCGATGGGGACCGGAGCTTGGTCTTTGGTTGAGGCAATTACGCCCAAGTTCTCCGTACCAACGGCTGATTCCCCTTGTTGAGGAAACGTCACTGAAAAATTACCGGGTAAAGTGTAAGAAGTAGAGGTTTGTTTAACTTCAACGGTTGGTAGCGGTCGATTATACTGAAAAATAAACAGCAAACAAACTAAAACAACGATCAACAAACCTAAAATACCTTTGATAGGAAGTTTCGAAACCTTAGGAGAGGGGGGAGTAGATGCCGTGGACGGAGTCCCAGTCATGAAATGACCTCCTTAATGTAATGATAGGAACATACTAATTCTACAGGAAGATAGAAGATTCGACAAATGATTTGCTTAAATATTCCATAGAAAAATATAGTAAGGATTTAATTAATTGGAAAATTAAAAATTCCTTTTTCTTCGCTTTTGTCAAAGAAAGAGGAATTTATTATCACCAATGGATAAAAATATATCTAAGATGTCAAATTGATCCGCACGTCCCACAGATACTTTTTCAAATCGACGCACCCGTTTTCCTTGAAGGGAATACCTTCGTTGGAGAGGAGTTGTTTTTGATCTGTCCATCCGGGAGCTAAACGACCTTGGTGGTTTACAACTCGATGGCAGGGGATGTTGAGGAAATCTGGGGCATGATGCAGTGCTTGTCCAACCATTCTTGAACGTCGTGGGTAACCTGATAAAAAGGCAATCAATCCGTAGGTGGCAACATTACCGAGGGGGATATCCATGACGATCTCATAAACTTTATTCGAGAATTCTTTTCTGTTCAATTCTATTCACCTGGCCAATCTTGCTTATGTTCTCCTCGGCAAAGGTTTTTTTCGTTTCTATTGTAGCATAAAAACCATGGTTGTATTGTGGTTCTGTCACTCTAAAATATCATGCTATAATGGAAGTATAGTTTAAGAAAGACTTAGGAGGATTATCGATGGATAACAATGATATCTTAATTAGATTAAGATATGCACTAAATTTAAGGGATAAAGAAATGGTAGAGATATTTAAACTTGGTGGCGCTGAACTAACAGAAGAAATAGTGAAAAAGTTACTCATAAAATCAAAAGAGACATACCGATACAATAATGTAGTTGAAGAT
>JAJYAS010000378.1 GCA_021779415.1 Bacillota bacterium | reverse complement strand
GAGACTGCTCCATTGTATTCCTCCCTTAATGTTGGAATATATTTAGGATAACCCTATGAATGGATTATTATGTTGAGGTTTCGAGCTCATCTAAGGAATATCAGGTACAAAAAAGGACCCCCTTAGAGAAGGAGGTCCAAAAGAGGACTAAACTACATGAAAAAGACAAAAAATGAACCTGTAATTATTATAAGTAATTCTTTGTAAAATGTAAATAAATGTAACCATGTAATATTTGGTAGTAATCCAAATAAAGTATTAGGTTATAAAAGGACAATTGTATTGACATGATTTGAGACAAATGTTAGACTCAGCGTAATGAATTGAATAAACTATGCTCTTATCCGGAGTGGTGGAGGGACTAGCCCGATGAAACCCGGCAACCAGCTAAACTCGCTATGATATTCATAGCTGGCACAAGCATGGTGCTAATTCTTGCAGGAGATTCTTCTGGCAGATAAGAGGAGCGTCGATATTTAAAATTTGGCCTCTTCTATTTACGGAAGAGGTTTTTAGTATTATCAGGAACTAAAGGATCTTCTAAACGAATATGAGTGACATAGTGTACAAATCTGGAGGTGGGGACATTCATGAGTGTAGAAAAGACATATGCTGAGATTAATGCCAAAATTAAAGCTGGCAAAGCAATCGTGGTAACAGCTGAGGAATTGATCGCCCTAGTAGAGGAAAAAGGTCTCTCTCAGGCGACCCAAGAAGTTGATGTGGTAACGACGGGAACCTTTGCGCCCATGTGTTCTTCAGGTGCTTTCTTAAGCTTTGGCCATACAACGCCCCGTATGAAGATGCAGAAAGTATGGCTAAACGGAGTATCCGCATATACTGGCATAGCAGCTGTTGATGCCTATATCGGCGCCACGGAGATGCCAGATGATGATCCACTAAACAGCAACTATCCTGGTGAATTTCGGTACGGTGGGGGACATGTTATTCATGACTTGGTCGCACGTAAACCAGTCAAATTGAAAGCATTGGCTTATGGCACAGACTGCTATCCACGCCGAAACCTTGAAACGACTATCACACTCGATGATATCAATGAGGCAATTCTTTTTAATCCCCGCAATGCCTATCAAAATTATAACTGTGCAGTGAACCTGACGGATCGGACAATTTATACCTATATGGGCATGATTAAACCTCAGTTGGGCAATGCCAATTTTTCAACTGCGGGACAACTAAGCCCTCTCTTAAAGGATCCTCATTTTAAGACAATTGGAGTAGGTACGAAGATATTTCTTGGCGGCGGGGTTGGGTATGTTGCTTGGAACGGTACACAACATTTTCCGTCCATGATTAACGAAGAAGGTCAGGAACTGGGGAGCGCTGGGGGAACACTTGCCGTCACGGGGAATTTAAAACAAATGAGCCCCAGATGGCTTGTCGGGACTAGTTATCTTGGGTACGGTGCGACACTCAGTGTTGGGATCGGGATTCCCATTCCAATTCTCAATGAAGAGATCGCCCGATATGCAGCTAAGAAAGATGAAGAGCTGTTTGCTCCGATTGTGGACTATGGAGCAGCCTATCCATCCTTTACCCCGGGTAATCTCGGGTATGTCAGTTATGCTGAACTTAAGAGTGGAAAGATCAAGGTAAATGGTAAAGAAGTCATAACCGCTCCGTTGTCGAGTATGCCTCGGGCACGTGAAATCGCCGCAACCTTAAAGAGCTGGATTCAAAAAGGCGATTTCCTCCTGACAGAACCGGTTAAAGCTCTTCCCTCACCCGCTGATGGCTTTATCGCTCACAGTATTAAGGAGGCTTGATAAAATGTCGCCAAAAAGAATTGTTTTACGTTTTGGGACAGATATCTCGGTAAAGCCGATTGTCTATCGGTTGGTTAAAGATTATGACTTAGTGGTTAATATAGTAAAAGCCGACGTCAACCCGCAAAAAGAAGGAACCATGATTTTAGAGGTTACAGGGGAGCAAAGTGAAAAGGGCCTCAGCTATCTGCGTGATCTGGGGGTTTCAGTACAGGCTCTTAATCAGGAAATTGTCCGTAATGAAGAAAAATGTGTCATGTGCGGAGCGTGTACAGGGCTTTGCCCGACCGGAGCCTTATATATGGAGAGACCTTCAATGGAGGTCCTCTTTGATGGAGACCAATGTGTCTTTTGCCAACTTTGTATAAAAGTATGCCCTATGAAGGCAATGGAGGTCCGGTTATAATTGGATTATATCGAACGCAGTTATCGGCAGCGTCATCGACAGGAGGATCTGGTCCATTTTCAACTGGCTGTGGGGGAAACCGACCTGGATATTGGGGTGCGGAAAGAAAGGTATTCCGACCAACTGGTTGAATGGGTAGAAGAGACGATTAGGAACTGTCGTAGACCGCTCGAGGACTATATCCTGAGAGACCCTGATTTTGCCAAGGCCCTGACGCCTTACACAGTCTCGCCATATGCCCCTCTAATAGTTAAGACTATGGCAGAAGCTGGTCGCCTCGCAGGTGTGGGTCCAATGGCGGCGGTTGCAGGTGTCATCTCGGAGTTGGTAGGGAAGTCGATCGCCAAACGCTCAAGAGATGTGATTGTGGAGAATGGTGGAGATATCTTCTTGCGAACGAGCCGTATCCGAAAGGTCGGGGTTTTTGCAGGGGATTCACCGCTTTCCAATCGTGTTGCAATCGAGATCCGACCAGAACAAACCCCTCTTGGAATATGTACTTCATCGGGTAAAGTGGGGCATTCCTTAAGCTTTGGTAAAGCCGATGCTGTTGTGGTAATTTCTCCTTCTGTCCCCTTAGCAGATGCAGTGGCAACAGCTACTGGGAATCTTGTTAAGACAATTAATGATTTAGAAAAAGCTCTCGAATTTGCCTCAGGGATCGAAGGAGTTACAGGTGTATTAGTTATAAAAGATGACCGCTTGGCTGTATGGGGAAGTGTTAAGTTAATCCCTATGTGACGTGTTAGGGGGACCGTCCCCCCAACACGTCAAACACGTTCCCACGTAGAAAGAAACCTCCCCGTCGGGAGGTTTAAGTTTTTTGCGCTAATGTCTTTGAGTTTTTATTTAGATAACTTGTACAATCTCAATTTAGCACGAATTATGGGGGGAATCAATGCCCAGTTTTTGGGATATCTATTTAATGAAAGAACTTACATCACTTTTTTTGTGAAAGTAACCACATTTACAACTTTAACCTTCAAAAGTATTTTTTTGATAAATAACATTTATTGGAATTGAATGTGAGGTGGTTTTTAGTACTTTTAAAAGTAGTTTAGTCTATTTTTATGGGTTTATCGATAGGATAAGTTGAAAGTGCTTTGTGAATTGCCCGGTAGTGGAGGGTTAAAATGAAGAAAAATTTGAAAGGGATGTTCAATGCCGTCTATAACGGAGATTTTCAGAAAGTAGGGAAGGAGCAACTTCAGTTTCCTGAGGCATGGCTTCAAATCGGAGGAAATCATGAAACAAAATGGGATTTTAGACCCCAAGTTACGGAAGGCCCATTAGAAATTACCAATACAACCGCCATTAGAGCGGGAATCATTCAAACGACTGATGCTGCTCTTAATGTAAAAAGGGGAAAGGAGTGGCTTATTACCCTTGTTTTTAAGTGTGCTATGCCTGAAACTCAGCCCTACCTACGCCTTTACCCCATCTTATTAAATGGAGAAGTGTCAAAGCCTTGGGAATATTACGTGAGAACAGGGTCAGAGCTTAAGACTGAGCAGCAGCATAATGATCAATATGATTCATTCAAACAGATCATCAGTGTTGGGGCAGCTTTTAACTTCCTACGTTTAGAAACAGGTATTTTAGGTCAGGGGTCTTTCTACGTATACAAACTGATAGCTCATTGCCTTTCCCCAAACCGCAACATAAAACGAGTTATTAGAATAAGACGAGAGATTCGTCAGATTAGTTCTATCCAGACGATCGGTGAAATAATTAAGCCGATCCAACTTGCTATGCCTATCCCGTTAAAGATCCCTGTAACTGTGCAAGCGAATGTTAATGCGGATATTCGGAATTTGACACCCCTTCGCGACAGCGTCCAAATTTATGGAAGTAGTCAGGTACCTTTAGCCACGTCCATTTGCGGAAGAGCCCAAGTTGAAATTAGCGGACATGGGTTTCATGAAAGTATGGAGGATGTAACTGCAAACCAGACTAAATTGTTTACGACAACACGCGATGTCTCGTCGTTACCACGCATTTCGTTTGCGGTTTATAATTCTGGAAATCATCAAGCCTATGTACAGGCTGAGCTTAGCCCAGACGGAATTCATTGGGCAGCAGAGGGGGCGCAACAAATGGTTGAAGAAAAAATGTTAACCATTGTTACATCGAAAAATTTCCTGCGTTATATAAGGTTGTCATATGGGGCGGAGAATTTAACCACGCTAAGAATTTGGGTTCAGGCTCAAAATTAGATTTAGATTCATAAAATATTGAATATAAATTAACTACTCTAATCTTAAGTTCTTAAAGGTGGGGCGGAAATGACTGAAACAAACCAAGTTTATAATAGTCATTTCCTGTTATGGCGAGAAGGGCATCC
>JAJYAS010000377.1 GCA_021779415.1 Bacillota bacterium | reverse complement strand
AGCCTTATGTTATTGCTGCTATGATTTTCTTAAGCAAATTTGAAAATCCACAGGCTACTTTAAAGACTTTGGAGAAAGCTGCCAAGCAAAGAAAGTTTGACTAAGACTAATTTTAAAGGACTGAACTAACGTAATGAAAAAAAGAGTTGTTATTGCCTTAGGTGGAAATGCACTGGGTGACAATCTGCCTGAGCAGATGATCGCAGTCAAAAATACTTCCAAAGCTATCGCGGATTTGATCGAAGAAGGATACGACGTAGTGATTTCCCACGGGAACGGGCCACAGGTTGGAATGATTCATGAGGCTATGGATGTATATGGACGTTCAAATCCAATGCATCCAACCTTCACTCCCCTGTCAGTCTGCGTCGCAATGAGCCAGGCCTATATCGGCTATGATTTGCAGAATGCTTTAAGGGAAGAACTGCTGGATCGTGGCATAGAAAAATCGATTACCACAGTCATCACTCAGGTTCGGGTGGATGAGGATGATCCTAAGTTTCTAAATCCTACAAAACCAATTGGCCATTTCATGAACGAAGAAGAACTTAAGTTTGCGAAGGAAAAAGGCTTTCAAGTCATCGAAGATTCGGGAAGAGGTTACCGCAGGGTTGTAGCCTCCCCGCTGCCTAAAGAAATTATTGAAATTAAAACCATCAAGAATTTATTGAATTCCGGGGAGATCGTCATTACCTGCGGAGGTGGAGGTATCCCTGTTATCCGACAAGGGCACCATCTAAAAGGCGTGAGCGCTGTCATTGACAAGGATTTTGCCTGCAGTGTCTTGGCGCAGGAAGTTAATGCTGACTTCCTAATCATCTTGACTGCCGTAGAAAAAGTGGCCATAAATTTCGGAAAACCTGACGAAAAATGGCTTGACAGCATTACAACAGACGAAGTAAAAGAATATATTAAGCAAGGTCATTTTGCACCTGGATCTATGTTGCCAAAGGTTCAGGCGGCTGTTGATTTTGCATCTTCTGGAGACAATCGCACAGCTCTGATTACGCTGCTTGAAAAGGCAAAGGACGGAATAAAGGGCAAGACAGGTACATTTATTAAGAATAAGTAAACTAAAGTTGAAAACTTATTCTTAAAAAGGTACGAGCAGAGTCGATTCCCTACGTGGGAAGGGCTCTGCCACAATTCTTTATACTATCAGAAACTTGCGTTATATACTGCAAGAAGGTTAACCCGTGCGAAGACAGTGTCTGCAAGAAGGGCTAATTCGTGCGAAGACAGTGTCTTCGCGTGCGGGCGCCAGCCAAGTTTTTTTTATCTACTATAGTTCGAGGTTTCGAGGCTGAAGGCCGAGGGTAGGGGTAAGGCATCCTGAGTTCGCACTCCTCGCTTCGCAAAGGAGAAATGAACATGGGTATAGTATTAAAGGGTGGAACGATTGTAACGGCTGCAGATGTGTATCAAGCAGGCGTCCGTATTGAAGGCGAGAGTATTGTGGCTATTGGCTACGAGATCGAGCAACCTGGTGATCAGGTTATTAATGTGGACGGCTGCTTTTTATTTCCGGGCGGGATCGATCCCCATACGCATTTTGACCTCCCGGTGGGAGATATGTCAACGTCGGATGATTTTTCATCCGGTACAAAAGCTGCCTTGATGGGTGGAACAACAACCATCCTCGATTATGCCACTCAGTTTAAAGGAGAAACCTTGAAAAAAGGTTTGCAAAACTGGCATTTGAAAGCGGATGGCAAGAGTTTTGTAGACTATGGTTTTCATATGGCAATCACAAATTGGAACGATCAGCTTGTCCATGAAATGAAAGACATCGTTCAAAAAGAGGGCGTTCCTTCGTTTAAATTTTATATGGCTTATAAAAATATTATGCAAGTGGACGATAGTGCGCTTTTGCAGGCTTTACGCCAGGCTGGAGAGTGTGGAGCGCTCGTTTGTGTTCATTGTGAAAATGGGGATGTTGTTGAAAATTTGGTGCAAAAGGAGCGTATTCAGGGACATACGGCTCCACTTTATCATCCGCTGACTCGGCCACCTGAAGCGGAGGCGGAAGCAACATATCGTGTCATCACCTTAGCTCAGATTGCTGACGCCCCTCTCTACATTGTTCATCTCACGTGTAGTGGAGCGCTACAAGCGGTAACCAATGCCAAACTTAATGGATTAGAAGTTTACGCCGAAACTTGTCCACAATACCTCTTGCTGGATGACAGCAATTACAGTGCAGATGGATTTAATGGCGCTAAATATGTAATTTCACCACCCCTGCGTCCGATTCAACATCAGGAGGTGTTGTGGTCGGGATTGCGCACGGGGGTCTTAGATACTATAGCAACGGATCATTGTGCGTTCAACTATCAAGGGCAAAAAGATTTAGGGTTACACGATTTTAGTAAGATCCCAAGTGGGGCACCTGGTGTGGAAACTCGCATGGGTTTGCTGTACACCTATGGTGTTATAACTGGGAAGCTATCGCTTAACCAATTTGTGGCACTGACTTCGACGAATGCGGCAAAACTATTTGGATTGTATCCACGAAAAGGAACCCTTGCTCCTGGAAGTGATGCAGACATCGTGGTTTGGGACCCCCGTGTCTCGTCAGTGGTGACGGTCCAAACTCTTCATCAGCAGGTCGATTACACTCCTTTTGAAGGGTATAAGCAGATCGGTCAAGCGACTCATGTGTTTATACGCGGGACGCAAGTCGTGCAGAACACTAAACTAAGGGTCCAACAACCCACAGGGATATATTTATCCCGTAAGCCATTTCTCAAGAGAAAGGTTGGGGGAAATGATGTTTAATCTTGAAATCAACGGTACAGTTCATGCTGTACAGGACGATATGAATTTGCTGGAATATTTACGGGACCAACTCCATATCACCTCTCTGAAAAACGGTTGTGGTGAAGGGGCGTGTGGCACTTGTTCGGTACTGGTGGATGGTAAGAAGTTGCGGGCTTGCACCTTAACTTTGGCCAAAGTTTCTGGAAAAAAAGTTTTGACCGTGGAAGGGTTATCTGAACGCGAAAAAGAAGCTTATACTTGGGCATTTGCAGAGGCAGGAGCTGTTCAGTGCGGTTTTTGCATACCGGGCATGATCATTAGTGCTAAAGCTTTAATCGATAAGGTACCCAATCCTACGCCTCAGGAAGTTAAAGAAAGCATTCGCGGGAATATTTGTCGCTGCACCGGGTACGTCAAGATTGAACAAGGTATCTTACTGTCGGCTAAAGTATTACGGGGAGAAATCCAGCCCCAATCCTCCTTACAATCTGCAGGAGTTGGAGCAAGTATTCAACGGGTCGATGCTCGGCAAAAGGTCCTAGGTACTGGACAATATGTGGACGATATGTATGTCGATCAGATGCTTTATGCGGCGGTGCTAAGGGCTAGATATCCTCGAGCTATCGTTAAAGGAATCGACGTCTCTGCGGCACGAAGTTACCCTGGCGTAGAAGCCGTCATGACTGCGGAAGATATTCCAGGAGATCATGATCATGGTCATATTTTCCATGATTGGCCGACTTTAGTTTCCGTTGGGGAAGAAACACGTTACATTGGCGACGCTATCGCCTTGGTGGCAGCACAAACCAAAAAACAGGCTCGTGAGGCTTTGGCTCTAATTAAGGTGGAGTACGAAGAGCTTGAACCGATACTCAGTCCGACAGAAGCCCTTGCTGATCATGCTCCAAGTCTTCATCCGAAAGGAAATTTACTGAGCAAGACTTTTATTAAACGAGGGAATGCTCAGGAAGAACTGGCTAAATCTGCGCATGTAGTCACTCAGCGTTACTCAACACCGCCCACAGAGCATGCTTATATGGAACCTGAAAGCGCCCTGGCTCTTCCACAGGAAGATGGGGGGATAACAGTCTATGTTGGTGATCAAAGTGTTTATGATGATCAACATGGAATTATGGGTATTCTCGGGCTGCCTGCGGATAAAGTACGTGTGATTAGTAAACTGGTTGGTGGAGGGTTTGGGGGTAAAGAGGACTTAAGTGTTCAGCATCATGCAGCCTTGCTAGCTATGAAAACGCAAAGACCAGTGAAACTCACCTTATCTCGCCAGGAAAGTATCTTGGTTCACCCCAAGCGTCATGCTATGGAGTTGGAGATTACTACAGGGTGCGATGAAAAAGGGAATCTCACAGCAATGGTGGCAAAACTTGTCGCGGATACTGGGGCTTATGCCTCACTGGGGAGTGCTGTTTTGCAACGCGCTTGTACCCATGTCAGTGGGCCCTATAAAGTACTCAATGTGGAGATTACAGGCCTTTGTGTTTATACAAATAATCCTCCGGCAGGAGCGTTCAGAGGTTTTGGCGTACCTCAGGCTGCCTTTGCGTCGGAAACTAACATGGATCTATTAGCCGAGAAGGTAGGGATTTCTCCTTGGGAGATCCGTTATCTCAATGCCCTTGAACCGGGCATGATCAATTCCACGGGACAGATTACGGATGAGGGGACAGCGATAAAGGAAACACTACTAGCTGTTCGGGAAATTTATGAATCCCACCCTCATGCTGCTGGAATAGCTTGTGCTATGAAAAATACGGGTACG